>JBJTFE010000092.1:0-4464 GCA_046093265.1 Phenylobacterium sp.
GGCGGTCTGGCGCTGCGCCCGCGATCCGGCCACGCCGCGGACCGCAAAGGCCATGATGCTCGCGGCCCTCGCCTACTTCGTCCTTCCGACCGACGCCCTGACGGTGACGGGCATGAAGGTCCTGACCCGCGACCATGCGCCGACAGTGCTTCTGGTCTGGGCGGCCACCCTGGGTCTGGTCGTCTCGGTTCCCGGCGCCCTTATCTCGTGGGCCTGGCCGAATCCGACGGATCTGGCCCTTCTCTCCCTCATGGGCGTCATGGGCACGGCCATCCAGGCCTTCTACATCCGCGGGATGGCGGCCGGCGACGCCGCCGCCATGGCGCCAGTGGACTACATTCGCCTGGTCTTCGCCGCCGCCGTCGGCTTCCTGCTGTTCGCCGAGGTCCCCACCGTCTGGACCCTCGTCGGCGCCGCCGTGGTCGTGGCCTCGACCCTGTTCATCACCTGGCGTGAGCACGCCGCCTCTCGGGCTGCAGAACGCGCCTCGGCGGCCTAGTCTTCCCCCCGCAGCCGCTTCAGGTCGGCCTCCGCCGCCGCCCGGTGCTCGGGCTTCAGGTGCCGGCCGATCACCGCCAGCAGGGCGGCGAAGACGGCGGCGTCGTCCGTGAAGCCCACGGCGGCCAGGATGTCCGGCAGGGCGTCGGTCGGGAGGACGAAATAGGCCAGGGCTGCGAGCATCATGGCCTTCGCCGTCCGCGGGGTGGCCGGGTCGCGGGCGCAGCGCCAGACGGCAAGCGCGTCCACGGCGAAGGGAATCCGGGTGGCGACCCGCCGCATCTTCGGCCAGAAACCCGTCTCCACCCGCCGCGCGTTCAGGCGCGCGACCGAGGGAACAAGCGCGCGCTCGGGGGCGATCGGAGAGTCCGGGTCGATTCCCCCGGAATTGACGTCGCGTGATGCTTTTGAGTCGGCGTTCATCGGGCTAAAGGCAAGGCTACAGGTTTTTCTCCAGACGAGCACGGGAGCTCAGCGTCCATGAAACTCGATTCCTCCATCGCCGCTGTCGTGACGGGCGGCGCCTCCGGTCTCGGCGAGGCCACCGTCCGCGCCCTGGCCGCCCATGGCGTCAAGGTCGCCATCTTCGACATGAACGAAGCCAAGGGCGAACAGGTCGCCAAGGAAGTGGGCGGCGTGTTCTGCAAATGCAACGTCACCTCCGACGCCGACGTCGACGCCGCCTTCGAAAAGGCCCGCGCCGCGCACGGCCAGGAGCGCATCCTCGTCAACTGCGCCGGCACCGGCAACGCCGCCAAGACGGCCAGCCGCGACAAGCAGACCGGCGAGACCAAGCACTTCCCCCTCGACGCCTTCAACCTGATCATCCAGATCAACCTGGTCGGCACCTTCCGCTGCATCGCCAAGTCGGCGAAGGGCATGCTGGACCTGGCGCCCCTCGAGGACGGCGAGCGCGGCGCCATCGTCAACACCGCTTCCGTGGCGGCCGAGGACGGCCAGATGGGCCAGGCGGCCTATTCGGCCTCCAAGGGCGGCGTGGTCGGCATGACCCTGCCCATCGCCCGAGACCTGGCCGGTGACGGCATCCGGGTGAACACCATCCTGCCGGGTATCTTCGCGACCCCGCTGATGAACGGCGCCCCGCCCCAGGTGAAGGAAGCCCTGGCCGCCTCGGTGCCCTTCCCCAAGCGTCTTGGCCATCCCGAGGAGTACGCCCAGCTGGCCCTCACCATGATCACCAATGGCTACTTCAACGGCGAGGACGTGCGCCGCGACGGCTCCATCCGCATGGCGCCCCGCTAAGCCGCAGACCTTCGCGCAATCAGGGGGCGGTCCTTCGGGGCCGGCCCCTTTCTCGTGGGCGCAGCCCTCAGCGCCGCCGCATGCCCCCCAGGACGCCGCGCAGAATCTCCCGCCCCGCCGCGGAGGCGAGGGTGCGCAGGAACTGCTTGGCGAAGGTCTCGGTCAGGGTCTGGCGTCCTCGGCTGGTGGCGGGCGCCCTCGGCGTTGGCTGACGGTCTGGAGCGCGCGCCGGCGCCGGCGTGGCCGCCCGGGCCTCCTCCCGGACGCGGGCTTCGGCCCGGGCCCGCAGCACCTCGAAGGCGCTCTCCCGGTCGACCGCCGCCTCGTAGAGGCCCCGCACGGGGCTGGCCCCCAGAACCGCGGCCCGTTCCGCCGGGCTCAGAGGCCCCAGGCGCGAGACCGGTGGCCGGATCAGTGTCTTCTGAACCATGGTCGGCGCGCCCTTTTCGTCCAGGACCGACACCAGGGCCTCGCCCACGCCCAGGCCCTGGATCGCCTCGGCCGTGTTGAACTCGGGATTGGCGCGGAAGCTGTTTGCGGCGGCCCTCAGCCCCTTCTGGTCGGCGGGGGTGTAGGCCCTCAGGGCGTGCTGGATCCGGTTGCCCAGCTGGCCCAGGACGGCGTCGGGAATATCCGCCGGGTTCTGGGTGACGAAGTAGACTCCGACGCCCTTGGAGCGGATCAGCCGCACCACCTGCTCGATCTTCTCCAGCAGGGATTTTGGCGCATCGCGGAAGAGCAGGTGGGCCTCGTCGAAAAAGAAGGCGAGCCTCGGCCGGTCCACGTCCCCGACCTCCGGCAGGACCTCGAAAAGCTCGGACATCAGCCAGAGCAGGAAGGTGGCGTAGAGGCGCGGGGCGGCGATCAGCCGGTCGGCTGCCAGGATGCTGACATAGCCCCGACCCTTCTCGTCCCGTCGCATGAAGTCCGCCAGGTTCAGGGCGGGCTCGCCGAACAGGCGGGCGCCGCCCTGGTCCTCAAGGACCAGAAGTTTGCGCTGGATGGTCGCCACCGTGGCCGTGGAGACGTTGCCGTACCGTGCGCCCAGGGCGGCGGCGTTCTCGGCTGCGAAGGTCAGGGCCGCCTGGAGGTCCTTCAGGTCCAGGAGCAGCAGACCCTCCTCGTCGGCGGCCCGGAAGACCACGGACAGCACGCCCTCCTGCACGTCGTTGAGCTCGAGCATGCGGGAGATGAGCAGGGGCCCCATCTCCGAGACCGTCGCCCGGATGGGGTGGCCCTTCTCGCCGAAGAGGTCCCAGAACAGGGTCGGCGCGGCCTCAGGGAACAGGTCCAGGTTCATGGAACGCGCCCGCGCCAGCATCTTCTCCCCGGGCTCCCCGGGGGCTGCGACGCCGCTGAGGTCGCCCTTCACGTCCGCGGCGAAGACCGGGACCCCGGCATCCGAAAGCCCCTGGGCGAGGATCTGCAGGGTGACGGTCTTGCCCGTCCCTGTCGCTCCGGCCACAAGCCCGTGCCGGTTGGCCCGGTCCAGGCGGAGCCTCTGGGGCTGGCCCGATCCACCGATGAGTATATCGCTGGCCTGCGCGGTCTGCGTCATGTCTGCCCCCTGAAGCGGTGCGCCAGGACCGGCGGCCGCGTCCGATCCTGTATGGCCTGCAGCCAGGTCTTCGCCAAGCCGGTCAGCCATGGTAGGATGGCGACATGAGCCGCCTCGAAGCTGAAGTCATCCCACCCCTGCCGCCTGCGCCCGGGCGCGGCCTCGAGCGCGCCTGCCTCGTGCTCCTCGCCGTCATCGCCGCGGCCGCTGCAGCCAAGGCGCTCACCGGGGTCCTGGCGCCCATGGCCATGGCCCTCTTCCTGGCCGTGGTGATTGAGAGCTTTGCACGGTCCCTCGAGCAACGCCTCGGCGCCATCCTGCCCGGTCAGCGCAGGTTCGGCATGCCGGTCGCCCTGACGGTGACCGGGGTTCTGTTCGTTGTGCTCCTGGTTCTGACCGTCGACAACGCTTCGGCCTTCGCGGCCAAGCTGGTCAGCTACGGCCCGCGACTGAACGACCTGATCGCCCGACTGGCGGGTCTCGTCCATGCGGCCGCCGTTCCCACCCTGGATGAACTGCTGCTTCAGCTGGACCCGGCGCGTTACCTGGCCGGCGCCGCCGGCGTCGCCCGGAACCTTGCGGCGGACACCCTACTGGTGCTGATCTACCTGGGTTTCATCATCGCCTCCCGGCGCGGCCTCGAGCGGAAGTTGCTCAACCTCTCGGACGCCCGGAGCGACCGGCGGGTCGTGGTGGGCGCCTACCGGTCCATCATCGAGTCCGTGGAGCAGTACCTCTGGGTCCAGACCGTGACCGGGCTGATGATTGCAGGCGCCTCCTGGGCGGCCATGGCGGCGGTGGGCCTGGATGTCGCCGCCTTCCTGGCGATCCTGATCTTTCTCGCCTGCTACATTCCGATCCTGGGGGCTGCGCTGGGTGTGGTCGCCGCACCTGTGTTCGCCCTGGTGCAGTTCCCGACAGTCTGGCAGGCCGTCTTTCTCTTCGCGGCCATGCAGTCGCTTCACTTCGTGGTGGGCAACATCATCACGCCGCGGATGCAGGGCCGGAACCTCAACATGGACCCGCTCGTCGTCCTCCTGTCCCTGGCCTTCTGGGGCTGGCTGTGGGGTGTGGTCGGCATGTTCCTGTCGACCCCCCTCACCGTCATCGTGATGGTGGTGTGCGCACAGTTTCCGGGGTCAAGG
>JBJTFE010000093.1:0-30787 GCA_046093265.1 Phenylobacterium sp.
GCGCTTCCTGACCGGCGTCGGGCCCAACCAGATGGCCCGGGAGTTCATCCGCGAGATCGAGGAGGGCTTCCGGGGCACGGGGGTCAAGGCGGGTATGCTCAAGTGCGCGGCGGACTTCGAGGGCGTGACCCCGCCCCTGGAGACGGCGACCAGGAGCTCGGCGTTGCGGCCGAGGTCGAAGGTGGTGGCGTCCAGGATGGTGTCGATCCCCGCAGGCTTGGCCTCCGACAGGGCGGCGATGGCGCGGGCCTCCCGGTCCTGGCCCAGGAGGTCGGGATAGGCGTCGTAGAGGCCGCTGGCGGCGACCATGACGTGCTCGTGCATGAGGGTGAAGCCGAGCTGGTCGCCGGAGATCGGCCCGATCACGGAGTTCACGAGACCAGAGCTCGCCATTTTCATTCCTCCCCCGGAGGGCCAGTCCCGCACCCCGGCGTCCGGCCCCGAGGCGGAGGCTAACCCCTGCGCTCGGAGGGGTTCAACCGAAAGCCGATCATGGCGCCGCAGGGGCGGGCTTTGCCTTTACGGCCGGCTACGATGCTGGGACAGTCCCCGTCCTGACCCGGAGGGCGCGACATGGCGGCTGGCTTTTCTTCCCTCCTGGCGGCGCTCGCCCTGGCGGCGACGGCGGGCGCCTCCACCGAGCCGACCCTGCGGGCCGACGACATCCCCGTGGCGCACACCCCGCAGGTTCCCGGGGGATATGGCCGGACCTTCCCCGAGCCCGTCCTGAAGCGGGGCGGCGAGCCCCTGGCGGCGGGCGCCCCGGACCTGCGCGGGATCTGGCGGATCGTGGAGGTCAACGGCAAGGCGCCGGCCCCGGGCGAGCGCATGCACGGCTATGTGGAACGGATCGAGCAGTGCGGGAACCGGATCGTCGACATGGGGGGCGGGACCATCGCGGACGCCCGGGCCGACGGGACCGAGGCCAACGCCGTGCATGATGTCTCGGTGCGCGGCTTCCGCACGCCCATCGTGGCGATCGCGACATACGAGGCGGGGGCCTTCATCCTTCGGCCCAAGGGGATGCCGGGGATCGAGGTCCGGCGCTGGCTGGAGCCTGACGGCCGGATGGGCTGAACCCGGCCCGACCTCCGCCGGATGCGCCTGGAGCGCATCGGCGGGCCCAACGATCCCTACACCCGGGTGGAGTGAGCGAGGGGCGGCGGTAGGTGGTCCCAGGAGACCTGCAGCTACGACGCCCTTCCCTCACCCGCGCCCAGGAGGATCCACCCAGCGGGCCAGGGCCGGGATGCGCAGGGCGGCCTCAGCCAGGGCGACGTTGCCCGCGAATAACAAGGCGGCTCCCGCAATCACCCAAGGATCAAAAGGTTCGACCGCTGTTTCGGCAAGGCTGAAGGGCTGGAACAGGTAGAAGACCACAAGATTGTTCGCAGCGTGCGCCCCAGTGGCCATTTCCACGCCGCCCATCCGCAGGGTGACGTAGCAGAGGCCGAGGCCGATGGCGGCGCGGAGGATGATGGCGTTGGGGTCGAAGGCCGTCTCCCAGTGGATGAGGCTGAAAATCATTGAGCTGAGCACCGCGACGAGGATGGCGAGGCCGACCCGCGAGACCTTCCTACCCGCATGCCGCAGGATCCATCCCCGGAAGACAAACTCCTCGGCTGCGGCGGCGAGAAGGACAGCGGGGATGAAGAGAAGCGAGAAGGTCAGGGCCGAGGCCGGCGTTCGGAAGATGGTCCTGTAGGGCGGCGAGCCCGCCGGGTCCTCGAAGGCCGTCAGCGCCAGGGCGAACAGACCAAAGAGAGCCAGCCCCAGAAGCAGATGCCGCCAGCGCCACTTTGGCGCCGAGGTGAGGCTCGCCCTCGGACGTGTGCGGGTCACCCGGCTCCCCACCAGCACAAGACAGGTCGCAAACGCCATGTTGGCGGCGGCGGTGACCCAGATCAGCCCCACCTGCTCGGCGAGGTAGGGCGTGCGCTGGCCTGACATCAGGTCGTCGAGCAACGACTGAATGGCCGCCTTGGACAGGCCGCCAAGCGCGAGATGGAGATACCACGCGGTACCCAGGACAACGGAGAGCAGGATCAATGTCGCCGCAAGGGCGAAGATGCCGACAACGCCGCCAACCAGCAGACCGAGGCCGATCCGCCGCCAACTCGGCTCGGGTCCGCCGTCCGATTGAAGGAAGGGCGAGTCCTCCCGGCTCAGGGTCTGCAGCGTGCGGCGGACTTCGGCGGCGAGGGCGACTCCCGGGTATGTCATCCCTCATCGTCATCGACTTTGGCGAAGTCGGCAAGGGTGCAGCCAGGGCTTCCTATTCACCCCCGACCCGAACAGTTGCTGGCTGCAGAGGCCGCGTCAGGCCGCTTCGGCGGCCCTGAAGGCGGGGCGCGCCTCCAACCGGTCGGCGTAGACGCCAAGGTTCGGGAAGTTCCCGAAGTCCGCGCCGATGCGTCGCGACATGATGACGGCGTGGCCGGTGATGGTGTCGGCCACGGTGAAGTCGCCGGCGATGTATTCACGCCCGGCCATATGGGCCTCGGCGGCCTCGAGGGTGCGGTTCAGCACCTTCAGGGCCCGAGCGGCCATTTCCGGGTTCCGCCGTTCGGGGGGGAGCAGGATGGTCTCGACCACGTAGTTGTTGATCGGCGGCATGATCATGCCTTCGGCATAGTGCAGCCACTGCAGGTAGAGGGCGAAGTCCGGATGGTCCGGCCCGCGGATCAGGTGCGGAGCGTACTTGGCGCCGAGGTACTGGGCGATGGCGGTGCTCTCGGAAATCGTGGTGTCTTCATCCACCAGGGTCGGGACGCGGCCGTTGGGATTGATGCGGGTGTACTCGGGGCTCCGCATTTCCTTTTGACCGAGGGTGAACCGTTCCAGCTCGTAGGGCTTGCCGATTTCCTCGAGGAGCCAGACCGTGCGCACGGCCCGCGAGCCCGGCGCGAAATAGACCTTCATGGAAGCCTCCCTGGTTTCAAGACCGCGACAAACTCTGGGACGGTTATTGTACGATGTAAAGTCTTAGCGCGAGTGGGCGGTCCCTTTCGGTCCGGGGGCGCGATGGCCTTTGTCGGGGTTCCGCCGTTATCGATTTGGAAGAGGAAGGGGAGAAGACGCGATGAGCCCGACCTTTCCCGCCTTCGGTTTTCGCCGCGACGTCGGGCGCTACGCCACGCCTGGCCTTGAGAAGTTCGACGATTCCCACTGCGCAGAGGACTTTGCCATCTGCGACCAGTGGGAGCTGAAGTACGGCGCCCGCGACGGCATGGTGCTCGTGGACTCCAACCTCAACTGCTGGCGGGTCAGGGGGGTGAAGCGGCTGGGGATCCGCCGGCCCCTCTGGTACTTCCTTTTCCGGCTGCTCTTCCAGCAGGCCCAGTTCCAGGTCGAGCCGGACCTCGAGCCGCTTGAGCCGATCACGCTGGACCGACTCAAGGACCGCATCGCCGCCTCCATTCTCTCCAATCCTGACGACTGGCGCGACGACGAGGCCATCGCCGGCGAGGATGGCCCGCCCCAGGACGAGCAGGCGTTGCTGGACGCCATTGTCGCCGGCGTCCGCGCCGCCGACTCCCTGGAGGGGATCTTGTATTCCTTTTAGGCCCGTCGAAATAACCAAGGCTGGCGGCCATGGCCCAACGGGGTCGGGGATATCCGACCCCTTCCTAGTAGACCGTCCGCTTCTGCACCGCCTGCTTGCTGGCGAGGCTGAAACGCGGCTCGACCGGCAGGGACGGGTTCATCACGTGGCGCGCGACGCGGTCGCCCACGGCGGGGCCATGCTTGAAGCCGTGGCCAGAGCCCCCGCCGACCAGCCAGACGCGGTCGAAGCCCGGCAGCCGGTCGATCAGGAAGTCGCCGTTGGAGCTGTTCTCGTACTGGCAGACCCGGCCATGGACGAAGGGCGCATCGGCGAGTCCCGGGAAGCGCTGGGCCATGTAGGCCCGGGCGGCGTCGACGCCCTCGCTCGAGACCCGGCGGTCCTGCATATCCGGATCGACCTCCACGCCATGCCTGTCGAAGGCGATCTTGAAGCCCTGCCCTTCGAGGCCTGGGAAACCATAGACGATATCCCCGGCGTTGAAGTCGGCCCAGACCGGCAGAGCGGGCGGAGAATAGCGTCCGTCTCCCGCCGCCGGGCCGAAGTGGTAGACCTCCTGCCGCGTGGCGACGATCCGCCCCTTCAGCAGATCCGGGAAGAGCTTCGGAAGCCAGGGGCCGCAGGCATAGACCACAGAGCGAGCCCGCAAGCCGCCGACCTCCAGCGTCCCGTCCGACAGCCGCACGGGCGCTGAGGCCTGCACGCGTTGCGCCGTCAGACCGGCGTCGGCCACCACGGTCTGCACGCCCCGCCCGGCGATCAGGGCGCCGCTGGCCTCCTCCAGGAACCCGCCTTCGCTGTCCCTGAAGGTGATCTGCGGATAGCGCCGCCGCAGCCAGGCGGCGTCGCCCGCCTGGTGTGCTACGCCATTGGCCTTCAGCCAGGCCAGACTGCGCGTCATGTAGTCATCGCCGGCCGGGGAGAACCACAGCACGCCTGTGCGGTGGAGCAGAGGCAGGGTCTGGCGGTCGGACAGTGCGGCCCACGCCGCCAGCGAGTCCCGCGCCATCTGCGAATACAGAGGATCACCTCCGTAGGAGAGACGGATCACCCGGCTCTCTCCGCCCGAGGAGGATCGGGCGTTGCCCGGCGCATAGGCGTCCAGCAGAACCACCTGCAGGCCCTTCCGCTTCAGATACCACGCCGTCCAGGCGCCGAAGACCCCGGCCCCGACCACGACCACATCGGCGACGTCGCCGGCCCCGGCGGCCCGCGCCTGGCCGCCTGCAAGGACGCCGGCCAGCAGGCCCGCTCCGGTGACCGCTGCAGCCTGTCTGCGTGTGACGCCCATGGCCAATCTTCCTTCCTCGACACCCAATCTACCGCCTGGCGGAAATCCGGCAATCGCTGTCGCAGGGGGCGGGGTCCGCCGGGGATGTGCTCGCCGTCCCGACCGGGCCAGAACGACCGGGTCAGGACGGCCCGATCAGGGCGCCGGGGTCGTCGCCGTTGAGGGCTTTGCCGGGCTGGGGGTTCCGGCGGCGCCGCTTCTTGCCACCCAGAGGTCCATTTCGGGCATCCGTTTCTCAAGGACGGAGATCCGGTACTGGATCGCCCCGATGGCCTTGTCCACCTCGCCGCGGGCGGATGCCGGCAAGGTGGCGGCGAAGGCTGAGAGCTTGGCCAACATGGCCCTGTCCCGGGATCTCTGGGCCAGCTGGACGTAGTAGGAAGACCGGCTGGCGGGCTCGATGAGCTCATCGAAACGCGCGCGGTTAGCCAGGGCGAAGTCAAAGGCGCGGTCCGGGAAGTTGTCGGAAACGGCGCGCACGATTTCCGGCGCTTCGGATGGGGTGACCTGATCTGTCAGGGCCAGAGCGAGGGCGCGGTCGGCCAGGCCCGGATCGCGACTAGCGCCCAGATAGGCGTAGAGGCGCCCGCGGTCGGTGGAGTCCCTGGAGGCCTTGGCCTTGGCCTGGAGCGCCTCCCAGGTTCTCGCGTCGGCATTGGCGGCGACGATCGACAGGACCGTGAGCCGCTCGTCTCCGGAAAGGCTGTCGGGGTTGACGAGCCAGCCTTCGAACCGTCGGCGCCCTTCCTGGACAACCTCCGGGTCGCCCATTTCACCCAGGCTGCTCAGCACCGCGCTGCGCGCATTGGCGGAGTTTTCCGGGTCACCCGGGCGAGGATCCCAGCCCAGACGTCGGGCGATGGGACCCAGTCGCGAAATGGCGAAGGCGCGATAGGCAGGCTGGGTGGCCCGTCCTTCGTAGAGGTAGTCGAGCCCGCCGAGTTGCCGCGCAAGGGTCTGGGCCACCTCGGCATCGACACCGGAGGGTGCATTCCTGGCCAGCTCCAGATAGTCGCTCATCGGCACAAGGCCGACCTCGCCGAGGGCGCGGCTGTCATAAAGGAGGCCAAGTTGATCGGCAGGCGGCAGTTCGCCGAACCTGGGGGCCAGCCCCGCCCACAATTCGGGCGCGTAGCGGGCGCGCAGATACCCGAACTGACCTGCATTGATCACCGCCGGCAGACGAAGCTTGACCGAAGCGGGAGAGTCCGCGCTGACCAGCCCCGACCAGACTTCGCCGTCCGCCCCGCGAACGGTCACGGGCGTACGCCAGGTCTGAGGCGAAGTCTGGCTTTCATCGCCGGCGAAACGCCCCTGCGTCAGGATGAGACCGCCCGGCGCGGGGGCTGCTGAAATCAGCGGCACGCCGGGTTGCTTCAGGAAGTCCTGAGCCACCTCGCTGACCTTGCGGCCCGGCGCCTCGGCGTCGAGGGCGGCCCAGAGGTCGGCGTTGACGGCGTTGCCATAGGCATTCGCCGCGATGTAGCGCCGGACGCCCGCCCGGAAGGCCTCCTCGCCGACATAGGCCTCGAGCATGCTCACCACGGCCTGGCCCTTCTGGTAGGTGATCAGGTCAAAAGCGTTCGCCGCCGCAAAGACATCGGGAATGTCGGTTATGACAGGATGCGTGCCGGTGAGGCTGTCCAGCCGAATGGCGGCCTGCCGCCCGTTCTGGTCCTGAAGCGACGTATTCCATCGCGGGTTGAAGTGATCCGTGGCCTTGCTCGCCATCCAGGAGGCGAAGCTTTCATTGAGCCAGAGGTCATCCCACCAGGCCATGGTGACGAGGTCGCCGAACCACTGATGCGCCACCTCATGGGCCACCGTGCTGAAGACGGACTGCCTGTCCGACTCCGTAGAGAGTTTGGGATCGAGCAGCAGGACGGGGTCGAAGAAGAAGATCGCCCCCCAGTTTTCCATGGCGCCGAAGAACTGGCTGGCGCCGGGGCCAGCTACAAGATCGAGCTTGGGCAACGGATAGGGCTTTGCGAACCAGTCGTTGTAGTACGGCAGCAGGCTGGCGGCGGCGTCGAGGGCGAAGCGCCCCTTCGCCGTTTCCCCGCAGCGGACCACGACCCCGACATCCACGCCATCGACATTGCGGTAGATCCGCTCGAAGTCGCCCAGCGCCAGGAAGAGCAGGTAGCCGCTCATCCGCGGGCTGTCCTGGAAGGTGATCCGGCGCAGGCCGCCCGCCGGCTTTCCTGTCCGGGCGACCGGCATGTTGGAAACCGCCATCTGACCGACAGGGGCGTCGACCGACAGAGAGAAGATCGCCTTGATCCCGGGTTCATCCCAGACGGGCGCAAAACGACGCGCGTCCGCGGCCTCAAACTGGGTGAAGAGCGCCCGCTTCCGGGTTCCGTCGGCAGTGGCGTAATCCAGAGCGAACATGCCGGAAGGCTGCTGGTAGATCTTCCCTGTGTAATCGATGCTGAGCGTGGCCCGCCCGGGCTTCAGCGGTTGATCGAAGACAATCGCGGCTGTCTGCTGCGCATCGTCCAGGATGACCTTTGGCGCCGCCATTGTTCCGGAGAGGGTGACTTTGCCGAACGCCAGGTCGGCGGCGTTCAGCACGATGCGGTCGGTGGGTCGCAGAACCGTGAGGGCGATATCGGCGCGACCGGAAAAGCTGAGCGTTTCCGGGTTCGGCCGAACGTGAATGTCATAGCGCTCAGGCCTGACGTCGGTCGGCAGGATGACGCGCTCGCCGCTCCCTAAATGTTCTTGTTTTGTTCTTGTCACTGAGGGCTCGCCATGAGACCGTCATGGACAACCTTGGAGACCTGAATGCGCGAATACCGACTGGACCCTTCCCGCCTTGACGGCGCCGCCCTCGATCGCTGGCGCCGGCGCTCCCCGGCCTAGATCCGGGCGGAGCGGGAGGCCGCGAGACGGGCGCAGTACGAGGCCTACTTCGGACCTGGCGTCGGGATTTCGGAGGACATGCCGCCGGACCGGATGTCCCTGGACCCGGAGGCCCTGGCGGAACCTCGGGCCAAGGTCCTCCAGTTCGCCCGGAGGGGGCCCATCCCGACGGCGCCCCCGGTCGTCACGACAGGGGCGCGTCCGCTCCTCGGCGTTCCCCCTGTCGCCGGGGCGGACCGGGCGGCAGGGGGTCCCGGAAGCGTCTTCGAGACCTATCCGGCCATCCCTAACCCGGTTTTTGGGCCCGGCCTACATCACAGGCCTGCCCAAGCCCCTCAACGTCGTGACGCCACGGGTCGGCGACTGGTTCGAGCTCGGGGATGGGCGCCTGGTCCGGGGCGCAGATGAGGTCGAGCGGCTCTTCATGGCACAGCAACTGCGCCTGTCGGGTGAGGACAAGCCCGAGCCCCCGGCGCGGGTCCGTTCCGAAGACCAGTACCGTGACGGGGTCATTCCCCGGGCGGAGCAGCTGGCGAAGGGGGAGCGCGAGATCGACCCGACCTGCCATGTCAACGGCGGCTGGGAGCGGGACCCGACCTTCTCGAGATACAAGGCCTGGACCCAGGACTACGAGGACCAGATCACCCGGGCGCCCGGCCTGGACTATGTGGTGCGCAATCCACTGGAGAAGCCGGTGCGGTTCGACGGTTGCGCCGTCTGGGACCCCCGCCGACCGCTGCTCGAGGCGAAGGGACCCGGCTACGAAGCCCTCGATCGAAGGGCCCGAAAATCGACATTCTTGCGCTTCATCCGGAACGGCGTGCGGGACCAGGCCCGGCGGCAGAACAACGCGGCCCGAGGCCGGACCGTCGAGTGGCATGTCGCCGAACCCGCCGTTCTTCCAACCTTCAGGGAGATCGTCGAGCCCGCCCCCTCCCTCCGGGTCCTCCCGACTTCCCCCCGGCCCGGCGCGCCACCACCCAAGAGAAAGTGACCGAAATGACCCAAAGAGATGACCGGCCTCCGCAGGACGATGAAGACGCCTACAGCGCCTGGCTCGAGCGCAAGCGCGAGGCGCGCAAGTCGAGTTCCGCGGCCGAGGTGCGCCAGCGTCGCGAAGCCGACTTCCCCGAAGCCCTCCAGGGGCGATGGATCGACCCGGACGGCTCGGACACGGAGGTGAACATCCAGGGCAGCCAGATCCTCTGGGCCGGGGAACCCCGGCCCTATATCGACAAGATGCCCATGGTCGTCGAGGCGGACGAAATCTACTTTGTGATCGTCTTCCCAGAGGACGAGGAGGAAGACAGCCAGACGGGACTGTATCTCATGGGCGATGATCTCTTCTTCCACAGCTGGCACCACGTGGCCGGCTTCGTTCGGGAGGAGAATTGAGGCCAGGTGGGCGGAAACCCTCGCGTTCAGGCGGATCGCCGGCCCCAGCGAGCGGGGGCGTGGCGCGCGGGCGATCATCGTCGGCGAGCTCAAATGACGTTTGCTCTCCACCGATTGGCGCGTGGTGAGACTCGCGATGCACCGGCTGCCAAGACGATTACCGGCAGTTGACAGAGAATCTCTATCGGTTGCCACAGCCATTTGCGCTGCAATGCGTGCGCCAGCGCGAGGAGACGCCTCCGGGACAACTGGAGGCGTTTCCTGCAGGTAGAATCCAACCTCTCCCTCAAGCTCACCGCATTCGTCCGGTTCGGCCAGATCGCGAGCATGCTGACGGCTCTGGGCTTTCTGATCGCCGGGCCGCTGGCGGACAAGAGACTCGAATCTGTTCAGGATCCTACGGTCTGGGGCGCGGTCTGCCAGGTCGTCGGCGACCTCAGGGAGACAAGTTGATAGCTCCGACCTAACGCATCAACCGAGATGCGCGCGAAGTGCGGAGATGACAGCTGCGGGTCGTTCCGCGTGAGGCATATGCCCGGCGTCATCGATCGTGATCAGCCGAGCGTGTGCAGGCAGTAGCTCAGGGTCCGGTGTGCCGACGACTTGATCCTGCGAGCAGGCGATCATGAGGAGAGGCGCCGTCACCGAGCCGAGGAGGGCCTCGTTGATAGCGAATGCGGGCGAGCCTATCGCCTCTCGGATCGCAGCGAGTGCGTCGGCGGCGCCGTCGAGCCGGCGCGCCTTCAGTACGCTCTCGGCGAGCTCGCGGGTCGCGAGCGATGGATCAGCGAACAGCTGAGCAAGCACGGTCGCGAGCTCTCGGGCGCGCCGCGCGGCGAGGAAACCATCGAGATACTCAGAGCTGAGCCTTCCACCCGGAAGACCTGCGGCGCAGATCAACGCCAGGCTTTCTGTCCGCTCAGGATGTGCGAGGGCGAACGCCAGCGCTACGGCGCCGCCCAGCGAATGGCCGACAAGATGGACGCGAGGGGCATCGAGCGCGTCAAGCGCGCGCGAGACATCTGCTGCGAGATCGGCGGGCGAGGCTCCGGCCAGCGCCTTTGTTGATTCTCCATGGCCAGGAAGATCAAACGCGATGGTGCGCCGACTTCCGGCCAGCGCCGGCTGTACCGCGGCCCAGTTGTCGAGGTCGCCTCCGAATCCGTGGAGGAACACCACCGGCGGATCACCCTCGCCGGCGATCGCCGCGCGCAAGGCCCGCGCCTCGCCAATCGTGACCTTTAAGCTCTCTAGGCCAGCGCCCGCCTCTTCTGTTTGCGGCACGAAACGCGCCTGGAAGTCGGAAACATAGGCGTCGATCTCTTCGTCCGCAGCATCAGCAGGCCCGAGGACGGCGAGAAGCGCACCCACGGGCAAAGTCTCACCCTCGCGACCAACGATCCGCCGGAGATGCCCGGCGAACGGGGCCTCGAAAGTATTGACGATCTTGCTCGTCTCGACATCGACAAGCTCGTCGCCTTCCGAGATCGCCGCGCCCTCCCGAACGCTCCAGGCGCCGACAGTACCCTCCTGCATGGAGAGACCCCATTTCGGCATGGTCAGTGGTCGCAGGGTCATTCGAAAAGATACCGGTCAAGCGTGCGATGGAAATGCCGAATACGCACTTCCTGATAGTCACCGAGCTCGATCCGACCGTTCGCCGAAACCTTCATGCCCTCCTGCAAGAACGGCAGGTTCGCCATGTCCTGCTCAAAGACATTTGCGAGCGACCCGAGTTCGGGCGCGGCAGTCCAGGCCTCCGTTTCGGAGAGCATTCGCATCGGCACAGGCTTTGGTCGCGGTCTATCCTTATGCCGGCGGGTCAAGATCCGGACCTCCATCAAGGTGCGATCCTGGTCCGGCCAGGGTCGCCAGCGATAGACGATGTTAGGCGTGAAGCCGCCCCATGGCGCCATGTTGGGAAAGACATTGTAAGTATAGGCGTCGAGCAATTCACTATCGGTGGCGTTTTCGAAGTCGAAGCCTGTCTCAGCTTTGTACTTGTCGCGATTGGCGGCGGCGAGGAATTCGCGGGCCCCGACACCTGGTGGGAGCTTCGGAGCGCCCCCGCCGGCCACGCGTCCACCGAACTTCATGATGGAATCGACCACGAATTGCTCATCGTGACCCTGGCCAGCGAGATGCGGCGAGAGTGTGCCGAACGGTGTAATAGCCCGGTTCACGTGATCGCCATAGATATCGTAGCGTGAGTTTGCATCGCCGGTGAACGGGAGAATCTGAGGGTGCGTGACTACCGAGTGCCACGCCTCCATGAAAGCCTCCGCCGTCGCCTTCCAATTGGCGGGAATGACTTTGCCGACCCAAACGCCAGTGACACAGTCTTCCAGGTTCCACCGAGCGAAGTGTGCCGGCAACGGCGCCAGCCACTCGTGGAGCGGAGCGGCCTTGCCATCCACATTGACGAAAACGAAACCCGCCCAAACCCCGACCCTGGCCTCCGGCAGTTGCATGCGCTGAGCGTCGAGGTGCTGGAAATCCCAGGCGCAGGGGATTTCCTTCAGTCGTCCGTCCGTTTCCCAGGTAAAGCCGTGGAAGGGACACTTGAAATCGCCCGCCCAGCCTGAGCGGGTCCGTAACTTCCGGCCGCGATGAAGACACACATTATGGAAGGCGCGGATTGTCCCGTCATTCTGTCGGGTAACAAGCAGGGAGACGCCTGCATTGTCGTAGACGACAACATCTCCGGCATCAGGTATTTCCTCTTCCCGGCAAGCAAACTGCCACACCCTGGGCCACATTCGGTCCACTTCGCGCCGGAAGAATTCCGCGGAAGTATAGCGCTGCACATCGAGGGGCGCTGAGCCAAGATACTCATAGGACGTTTCGCGCAGAAACTCAGGTACGGGACGAGAGTCAGCGTCAAGCATGTCCTCCCAGGTCACCCCGGGGCAGCGCGCTTGCCCCGGCGGCGGAGGGCTCCCTGAACCTTCCATGCACCATCTCCCCTAACGCCCCCACACGATACAAGGGGCCGGTAAAACCAGCAAGGGCGCCAGTTTATCGATCAGTCCGATCGATGGCCCAGCCGAGACCACGGCGCAGCAAATGGTAGAATACCGGCAGATCCCAGGAACAGCGTTCGACCTTCGGATAGTAGGGATAGACTGGACGGAAGTCATAGTGACCGCGGCAATGGCCCAGGGTAAGATAAAGAACTCCGCCAAGGTCCGTCGGTCGCAGATACATGACGAGATGCGCACTCTCTTCAGGCCACGAGCCCTCAGTGAAATATGGAACATCGCCCTTCCACCGCGTCTCCAAAATCGGAATGTTTCCGCTACGGTAGCTAGACAGATAAAGTTCGTCGTCTGCTAGAAACGGACCAATACCCTCCGCCAACGGATGAACCGGCTCGCTCGCCCTGACCCAGAAACGCTCTCCCAGAGGTGGGTGCGCCTTGAATTGGCTTCCGAGCATATCGATGAACGGCGCCGGTAGATCCGGGGTGTCCACGCGGGGTTCCTCGCCAGGTCCGGATAGCCATTCTGTCACAGCGTTGGTCGCGTGAAGCGCAAACCAACGGCCGCCACGCTCAATGAAGGTGCGCAACGCTTGGATCTGCTCAGCTGTGGGCGCGACATTACAGGTGTATGTGACCAAGACATCCGAACGGCTAAGCGCAGTGACGTCGCTGTAGTCCTGGCCAACCGTCGTTCTGACACGGTCCCATTCGGAAAGCAGCTTTAAGATTTCCAGCCGTGCGAAATCGAAGTCATGGAAGACGCCTCCGCACACAAGATGCACCTGAACAACCTCGGTCATGTTAGATTGTCCTTTCTTGACGCTCCACGTTGTCTATCATGTTCTGGCTAATTTCGGGAGATGAGCTATGGATCTAGGTCTGTCTAACAAAAGAGTCGTGATTTCTGGCGCGACGCGCGGCATTGGGCGCGCCATTGCCGAGACCTTTCTCGATGAGGGTGCAACTGTCGCCTTTTGCGCGCGGAAGGGTGATGAAGTCGCTGAAGCTGAGGCGGCGCTCAAGAAGAGGGGCGTCGCGCATGGCGCCGTATGCGACGTCCGCAATGGCGATTCCTATCGCGACTGGCTGGCGACCGCAGTCGAGAAACTTGGCGGCGCCGACATCTTCATCCCCAATGTCTCGGCTGGCGGCGGCATGGGAAGTGAGGAAAACTGGCGCAACTCTTTCGAAATCGACATGCTGGGCGCGGTACGAGGCGCAGAGGCTATGGCGCCGCACCTTGAGAAGACAAACGGTGCAATTGTCTTCATCTCGACAACAGCGGCAACGGAGACCTTTGTCGGACCTCAGGCCTACAACGCGGTGAAAGCGGCGATCAACAACTACGCCAAAAACCTGGCGACCCAGCTTGGGCCCAAGGGTGTCCGGGTCAACTGCGTATCCCCGGGGCCGGTATACTTCGAGGGCGGTTCCTGGGCGATGATTGAGCAAAGGATGAAGCCTTTCTTCGATACAACCATGGCGCAAATCCCGATGGGAAGGATGCCGGCGCCCGCCGATGTGGCGCGCGCGGTTGCTTTTCTTTCAAGTCCCGCCGCCGCGATCATCACGGGTGTCAATCTCGTGGTTGACGGCGGAATGCTGAAGCGGGTCGACTACTGAACGGTCGTCGGGCGGGGCGGCCTTATGACCGTTCCCGCCCGACCCGCACCCCAACCGCGCTGCGATCCGTCGAACCGGACTCCCGAATCTCAACCTGATCCGACTTCATCGATCTGAAGTCCAGCGCCTCCCTTCGGACGTTCCGTCCAAAGGGCAACGCATCTAGTAGCTGATCTGCAGGGTCACCCCGTAGAGTCTGGGGGACGCCACTGTGCCAAAGTCGACAATCGAGTTGGTGAACGACGTGACATCCTGCTCGTCGGTCAGGTTTTCTCCGAATAGCGTCAACGACATACGATCGTTATCCTTTCCACCCCACCGGTAGGAGACGCTTGCATCGAGGAAGGTCTGGCCCGGTATACGACCGCGAGGATCGTTGAAGAACTCCGTATACTGCTCGCTTACATAGCGGGCGGTTGCACGCGCGGTGAGTATACCCTCAGCCACTGGCGCTTCCCATGTAGGCGTGACGGAGGCTGTCATCTCGGGCACCCGTCGCAGGTTGAGGTTCGAAAGATCGGCGCGCAGGAGTGTGCCGGCGGGTTGCGGCGGCGTGGAGATGTACTGCGCGGTGCTTACGAAACCATTGTAGTCGGTATACTCAGCGCTCATGAAACCCGCGGACGCGTCAACTCGCAGTGTGTCGGTAAGGATGGCCGTACCTTCCAATTCGACCCCCATTATGCGAGCGCCGGCCACGTTGCGTACAGTGGTCGATGTGAAGGTCGGCGGAGGCCCGGGCTGGATCGCCTCTTCCTGCTTATCCTGATAGTCATTGTAAAACACCGCAACATTGAAGCGCGCCCTGCGGTTCAGCAAATCGGACTTGAAGCCCGCCTCATAGGCGTTGATGTGCTCAGGATTGAAAGGTGTTGTTACATCCAGCACCGTTCCGGCCCGTCCGGAAAAGCCGCCAGCGTTGTAACCTCGCGTATAAGATGCATAGGCCTGCATGTCCTCGCTGATCTGCCACTTGAGCGCGACACGGGGTGTGAACTCGAACCAGTCCTTGCTTGCACCTCCTGACGACGTAATCGGCCGGTTCGCAGGAACACCCTGCGACACGCTGAATGCGGCCCGGGTCGGCGGCATTCCGACCGGCGAGCCGACGAACCTGGTCCGAATGCGCTTGTCATCCCAGCTTGCACGGCCGCCAAGCGTGAGCGTCCAGTCCGGCGCCAGCTTCCAGTCCGCCTGTGCGAACATCGCTGTCGTCATGGCGCGGTGATTGTCCTCGTCGCCCGACGCGTTCGCATAGGCGAGGCCGAGCGCAGGCAGGGCCGACACCATCGCAACGTCGAGCTTGATCGCCTGACGGAGGGCGTAACGACTGTTAAAGTGGAAAGCACCAGCTACGAAGTTCAGAGGCCCGTCGAAATTCGATGCGACGCGGAACTCAGCGCTCCACTGCTCGTAATCCTGGGAGCGAACGACGTTGAAGACTGTAAGTTCAGTACCGTCGAAGTCAATGTAGACGTTTTCAGTCGCTTCCCGATAACCCAGAACGCCGGTCAGCGTCCAGGAGTCTCCGAGTTTCCAGTCGCCATTGAGAGTATAAGCGTCAAGGGTCGCATTCATGCGATGCGGATCCGTGACGTTGGAGAAGGAAAAATCGTTCTGACGGCATCGACCGCCTGCAATCGTGCAGAACCGATCTGGCGGCGACGCGGTGGCGATGGTGGCTGGCGTCGGCGGTGTACCCGTAATGCGGTAAGGCAGGGTCGTCGCCGTCGCGACGCCGCGCGGGATGTAAGGGGTCAGTTCGCTGTCATCTTCGGCGTGATCCCAGGTAAAGTCGACGGTGAGATCGGTATTCGGCGTCCACCGCAGGCGTGTGCTGGCGGACCAGCGGTCCTCGGCGCCGGTCTCGCCGCCCGAAGGATTCTTCCACTGGCCCCCATCGGTATTGGTGAAGGCGGCGAACTTGAGCGCCAGAAGGTCTTCGGCGATCGGCACGTTGACCACCGCGGCCGCATCGAGTCGCTCAAAGTTTCCGACCGTTACTCTGCCCTTGATTCCGAACTTCCCGGTCGGTGCGCTGCGAATGGCGTTGATCGCCCCCCCGGTTGTGTTGCGACCGAACAGAGTGCCTTGAGGTCCGCGCAGAACCTCCACTCGCTCCAGGTCGAAGGTGTCCAGAAGATTGAAGGCGGATGTCCCCAGATAGACGCCGTCGATGAAGACACCCACCGCCGGATCAAAACTCTTTTCCGGGTCCTGCGAGTTCACGCCGCGCAAGGATACCTGTGTCATGCTTGGCCCAATCGAGACTTTGCTGATGACGAGGTTCGGCACCACAGAGGCAAGATCGCGAATGTCCCTGGCATTGAGGGATTCGATCGCCGATCCGTCGAAGGCGGAGACCGCAAGCGGAACGTCCTGAATCTGCTCCTCTCTCCGTTGAGCCGTGACAACGATCTCATCCAGGGTGCGGCCGGGCTCGACCCTCGACTCAGCGCTCTGCGCCAGCACCTGAGGCGCAAGCCAGAAAGAAGAGGCCGACACCACCGTCGCGCCCCAAAGCAAGCGTTTCCGTAAGCCCATGAATATCCTCCCGCATTGTGCCAGCGTCAGCGCTGTCCTCACGTCATGCGAGCGCGCCGATCCTCCCGCGAACCCTTGACAAAGCGTCGCAGGCGAAACGAAAACCGTCAAGTGTGTCGGAAGCCTGAAGGGCGGATTATCTCCTTTTGAGTGATGGACGTGGCGCAGGCAGGGCATGGAAACTGACTCTGGCGTCTAAAATCTGGCCGGGTTAGCCTTCGGGCGCCGCCTAGGGAGAGACAATGAAAAGCGATACGGAATCCGGCGCACCGTTTCCAAATGAGCCGCAGCGACTCGCTGGGTTGGCGGACGAGGCGATTTCCGATGAGGCCCGGTCTGCGATGGGGTCCTGGTGGCCACCGTTCAACATACACCGCGTACTGGCGCACAATCCGCCGACCTTGGCGTCATGGATTCCTTTCGGTACGCATATCCTGCGCGGGAACACCCTGGATGAGCGGCTACGGGAACTCGTAGTGCTGCGCGTGGCTTGGAATGCGCGTTCCGCTTATGAATGGGGCCAGCACGCAGGCCTGAGCCGGCGTCTCGGCATACCCGAGGCCGACATCTCCCGCGTCGCTGGGCCGCTCGACACGGCGGCGTGGAACCCATTTGAATCGGCGCTTCTTTCCGGCGTGGACCAGATGATGCGCGTTCAATCCGTCGACGCAGAGACATACGCCACGCTCGCCGCCCACCTCAGTGAGGCGCAACTCATCGACTATGTCTTCCTTGTCGGCGAATTTGTCCTCGTCGCGCTGGCGCTGAACGTATTCCAGATCGCCCGCGACCCGGGGCTGTCGGAGTTCCCAGCATGAAAGCCCGCATCGCCTCTCCGGCGGATCCATGGCCTTCGCCCCGTGTCGCGGCCTACACCCTCCTCGTGCTCACCTTCGCGAGCATGTTCTCCTACGTCGACCGGATCATTTTGAGCCTCATGGTAGGTCCGATTCGTCAGACCTTCGGCATCGGCGACACCGAGATCGGACTGCTGCAAGGCGCCGCGTTCGGTATATTTTATACACTCGCGGCGCTTCCGCTTGGACGTGTGGTCGATTACTGGGATCGTCGCTACGTGATCGCTATCGGAGCAACCATCTTTTCACTCTTTACTGTCACCAGTGGGCTCGCGCGAGAGTACTGGCAGCTCTTTCTGTCGCGGGTCGGTGTCGGAGCCGGCGAAGCGAGTCTCAATCCCGCCGCCTATTCGATCCTCGCTGACACCTATCCGAAAGAAAGACTGTCGGGAGCCCTGGGTCTGTTCACGATGGGCGCTTTCGTCGGCATCGGCTGCGCCTTCATCTTTGGCGGAGCAATTGTTCAGTGGGCGATGACGACGGGGCCGATCGCCCTGCCTGTCATTGGATCGATCCAGCCATGGCAGACCGCCTTCCTCGTTGTCGGCCTGCCGGGTTTGCTGATGGCGCTGTGGGTGACCACGCTGAAGGAGCCTCTAAGGCGCGGCGTGGTGGCGGGGGCGGACGGGCGCCTGAGGCCACCGCCCTTGCGTAGCGTACTTTCGCGTATCTGGGCGAGCAAGGGCCTCTACATACCAATGTTCGCCGGTTTTTGCGCGATCACGCTGAACGGCTATGCGGGTACGAGTTGGACGGCCGAGTTTTTCAAGAGGACCTTTGCTTGGAATTCGGCTGAGGTCGGGCTTTGGTACGGCCTTTTCGGCGTGATGATTGCGAGCGTGCTCGGTGCTCTGGCAGGCGGGCGAATGGCGGACTGGGTCGGCAGAAAGCACGCCGATGCGCCCCTTCGGGTCGCCGCATTGGCGATGCTGTTCTCGTGGATCCCATCTGCGACGGCGACGCTAATGCCCAACGCCTGGCTCGCGCTGGGCGTCCTCGCCCTTGCCCAGTTCTTCACCACATTCCCTTTTCCGCTTGCTGCCGCCGCCATCCAGCTCGCGACTCCTAACCAGTATCGCGGCCAGACGTCCGCCCTCTATCTTTTCACGATCAATCTCTGCGGTCTTGGGCTTGGCCCCCTCGTGGTGGGAGTCATGAACGACCACGTATTTCCAACTGCCGATGGCGTTCGTTACTCGCTGGCCACAGTGAATGCGATCACTGCTCCACTCGCGGCCCTACTCCTGTGGATGGCGCTCAAGCCATACCGTTCCGCCCGGGCGCAGAATGACGCTCGGGACGAGACATCGCCGGGGCAGGTTGGGACCGCCTATCAGAAGGATTAGAGCGGATTCCATTCAGTCTGCATCGTATCCGCAGCTCTTGAAGTGGTTGGCGCACTCGGTCGGAGGGAAGAGGTCGATGAAGCGTCCGATGGCGTCCCAGAGGGCGCCGACGGTTCGCTCGGCAGCCTTGCGCAGGAGCGCCTTGAGTTTCGAGAAGGCCTTCTCGATCGGATTGAAGTCGGGGCTGTAGGGCGGCAGGAAGCGCAGCTCTGCGCCGGCCGCCTCGATCATGGCCTGGATGCTCGGGCGCTTGTGGCTGGAGAGATTGTCCATCACCAAGATGTCGCCGGGCTTGAGCTCAGGGACGAGGATCTTCTCGACGTAGACCTCGAAAGCGTCGACGTGATCGGCCCGTCCAGGACGAAGGGTGCGACCATGCCGCTCGTGCGCAGGCCAGCGACGAAGGTTGTGGTCTTCCAGTGGCCGTGCGGGACGCTGGCCCTGAGCCGCTCGCCGCGGCGGCGCCGGCCATGGGTGCGGGCCATGTTGGTCGAGGCCCAGGTCTCGTCGATGAATACCAGCCGCTCCGGGTCCAGATCGGGCTGGCCGTCGAACCAGGCCTGGCGGCGGTTCAGGACGTCGGGACGCTCCTGCTCCGAAGCCTGCCGGGTCTTTTTTTGAGCGTGATCCCGCGCCGGTCGAAGAACCGCCACAGGGTCGAGACCGCCACGCCGACCCCGCGCCCGGCCAGCAGCGCGCGCAGCTCCTTCAGCGTGATATCCGGCTGGACCCGTACATCTTCCAGGATCACCTCGGCATGGGCCTCGATCCTGTGCGAGGTCTTGTCGCCGCCCTGAGGCTTGGGGCGGGCATGGCCCTGCAGGCGGCGCAGCTGGTCCCAGCGGATCACGCTGGCGCGCTCACCCCGAACCGCTCCGCCGCGCCCCGCCGGCTCAGCCCGGCGTCCACCGCCGCCAACGCCCGATCTCGAAGATCACATGACAAAGGATGACCCATGCATGCCAGCCTCCTTCACCAGCACGCAGCTTGAATCACCCCATCACTGATTTGGGAATCCCTCCCGATTCACAGCGCATAGAAACCGCTCTGGAGCCGGTTCCTTTCAGACGGAACATCTGAAAGGGCAAAAAAAGTAACTTCAATGTCTTAGGCCATGTTTCGATCCGATAACCGGTTCCCACTTATCGGAACAAAATCTAGGCGCGCCGCACTCCGAACTTGCGCACCCTCGCGTCTGATCTGAGTCGCGCCTGACAGGCGAGCCGAACGGGACCCGTGGCGCTGGTCGTTCCCGCGAGGGTTCCGAGCGCCCGCTCCTCCAGCGGCGATGGCGAATCGAACGCGCCAGAAAGCACTTCGAAGAAGCAGGTTCGGCACTGGGCGTGGCCGCCGCAGACACTCCGCCATTCGAGTCCTGCGTTGCGCGCAGCGTGGAGCAGTACGTCTCCGTCCGCGACCACGAAGTCCAGGCCGGACGGTGCAACAGTCACGCGGTGAGTCACGCGCCGCCGTCGAGATAACGGCTCAGCACCTCGTGGAACCGGCGAATCCGGTTTTCCTGGTAACGAGCGAGGGTTGTCTCGCCGCCCTTCATGGCCTTCAGACCCTTGTGCACCGCCCAAAGGTTGGAGACATCCTGGTCGAAGACGGCGCCCAGCCCACCGAGTTCCTTGGCATCGTTCCAGCTCTGATCGACCGCCAGATGAGTCGTCTTCGCGGGCTTCGGCCTGGGCTTGTCCCTCGGGACCACCGGCATGAGATAGGCCTCCATCAGACAAAGGCCTGGATCGTCACCAATCGGTCTGAAGCGATAGACAATCGGTGCGGCGAGTCCCCACCAAATCACGAGATTGGGAAACACCCAGTACTGAATCGTATCGATCGCTTCTGAGTCTGTGACCTTTGCGGCCTCTTCCGCCCCGATCAGTGTGGCCAGTACCGAGCGGCGGCGGTCCGCCATGATCCGGCGTGCGGTTTCACCTTCCGGCACGCTCAGCCCTTCGCTGACCGGCTCTGAAGATTGAAGGATTTCGTCCGGCGTCAGCTCACCCATCGACGGTGAGGCGATACCACGGGGCGAAATCATTCTCGAATAGTGCCGCTTGCCGGCCCAAACGTCGTACTGAGTATTGAAGTCGCCAATGTACGACGCGGCCTGCGGATGGGTGTCGGTGACATGGAAGGATTCAACGAACGCCTCTAAGGCGAGCTTCCAATTGCACGCGATCGGCTTGGAGACATGCGCAGCGGTGAAACGAGCCTCCATCGGCCAGCGTTCGAATATACTGGGTATGTCCTCAAGGAACTCTTCAAGGGGGGGGGCCGCGTCGTCGAAATTCACGAACACAAAGCCGCCCCAGCGCCCCACACGCGCCTCAGGCAGACGGAAGTTCCCGTCGGTGACGTGCGGGAAGTCCCAAGGCGTCGGTGTCTCCTGAAGCTGGCCGTCCAGCGCCCAGGTGAAACCATGGAAGGGGCAGCGGAACTTCGCGACGCGGCCGGGGCAGTCGCGCAGCTGGCGGCCGCGATGCAGGCAGACGTTATAAAGCGCGCGGACTTCATCCACAGCGCTGCGCACAACGATCAGCGAGCGGTTGCCGATCTCATAGAGAACATGGTCACCAATCTCCGGGATCTCGTCCTCGCGGCAGGCCATCTGCCAGACTCGAGGCCACAACCTCGCATACTCGGCAGCAAGAGCATCCTGACTCGTATATCGGGTCGGCGACACGCCGCCGAGACCGATGTCGTGATAGGGCGCTGCGTCCAGCTGCCATGGCTGCGGTCTCGGATCATCGCGAAGAAGATCCTGTACCGTCGGGAACGGTCTGCCCAGCGGGTCGAGTCGAGCATCGTCAGCCATTGCGCACCTTGAGCCTCATAGGGTGAGCCCCCCGTCAACAGAAATGAGCGCTCCAGTGACGAAGCGCGCTTGTGGGCCTGAGAGCCATGCCACTGCGTCAGAGATGTCATCCGGCGCACCGACAAAACCGATCGGATGAAGACTTGCCGTACGCGCCCGCGCCGCCGCGGCGTCGCCCGTGCCGACGCGCAATCGGTCCACCATTGGTGTCTCCACCGAGCCCGGCAGGACAGCGTTGCAGCGAATTCCGAGACCCTTGCGACCACAATACAGTGCGACCGACCGGGTCAGGGCGTGCAGGCCAGCCTTGCTCGCCACATAGGCTGGCATTTCGCCGACGACACGCACGCCCGCAGCCGAGCCGACATTCACGATCGCGCCGCCATCCTTCATTATACGCACCGCCATACGGCAGCCGAGAAAGGCGCCGTCGAGGTTGACGGAAAGGACCCGTCGCCAAATCTCGAACCGCGTATCCTCCAGCGGAGCGGGGCCTGGATTAATGCCAGCGTTGTTGACGAGCACGCGAAGCGGACCCTGTTCCTGTACGACGGCGCTCAGGGCGGCCCAATCCTCCTCGGAGGTTACATCGTGAGGTGCAAAGACAGCGCCGATGGCGGCGGCTGCGGCCTCACCCTTTTCCAACGCTGTGTCAGCGATGATCACGCGCGCGCCATCGGCGGCGAGGCGTCGCGCAATGGCGAGGCCAATGCCCTCCGCTCCCCCGGTGACTACGGCCACATCAGCCATCACATCAACTCCGCACCTTGAACTGGATCGGAAGCGCCAGAAGTCCACGATGCTGCGAGCTTGGCACGCGCTCCAGCGACGTTTCTTTCACGTCAAGCGTGATATCGCTAAGCCGGTCGAGGAGCGACCGGAACGCCATCGCCAGTTCCTTGCGCGCAAGCATCGCCCCGACGCAGAAATGAATGCCTCCGCCAAACGCCAAATGCTGCGGGGCGTTCTTGCGGGCGAGATCGATCCGGTCTGCGCCTGGAAAGACAGACTCGTCGCGGTTGGCCGCGCCATACCGCAACTGAATCACAGCTCCGGCCGGGATGACGACCCCGCCGACGACAACATCGGTCTTGGCGCGGCGATAATGCCCCTGGACCGGGCTCTCCGCGCGCAGGATCTCCTCCACGAAAATCCTCATTTCCTTGGGCGAAGCCGCACGGACGCGGTCCTGAAGCGCCCGGTCCCGGGCAAGGTACAGGATGCCGGCAGAAAGCGTATTGGTCGTGGTCTCATTACCCGCCACCATGAGTTGGGTCAGGATTGAGACCACCTCCGGATCCGTCAGGTAAGCGCCCCCTTCATCCCGGGTGTTGGCGAGCGCACTGAGGATGGAGTCAACGGGTTCGCGGCGGCGCAGGCGCACCTGTTCAAGAAGAAACTCGCCCGCCTCCTTCTGCTTCAGCGCGCACGAAACCAGACTTTCGTCCGTTCCCATCAGTCCCAGGATCTCGATGATCGCATCGGACCATTCCTTTACCTTCCAGATCTGGCCACCGTCGACGCCAAGCTGGTCGGCGATCACCATCAGAGGCAACGGCGCCGCGAAGGCCTTCACGAATTCGCAGCGTCCGTCTGCAACAAACCCGTCTATCAGTTTGTCGATCACACAGCCTATGAACGGAGCGAGTCTTTCGACCCGCTCGGCGCTGAAGACGTTGTTTACGAGAGGGCGCAGCCGGTCGTGTACCGGGGGATCGGCGCCGACCAGGGTGGGCGTGCTGGGCACGCCAGTCGACTGGATCGCGCGGACCGCCTCGGGCACCCCACCGGGGCGCAGCGTAGGCCGGTCGACAACGGCTGAGAAGCGCTCGTTATCGCGCAGTATCTCCTGGATGAGGCGCCACCCTGCGACCAGCCAAACGCCGGTCCCAGCGTCCTGCCAGACCGAACCTGCCTCATGCAGCGCTCTGTAGAACGCCCATGGCTCAGCGATTACGTCGGGATCGCGCAGACTGAACTGTTCGAGATTTGGGGTGGCGTTTCCATCCATGGCGACATCCAAGTTTAGACACATCTATACAAAACCTGGCTGGTCGTTGCAATTGCCCGCACCCTTGACCGCGAGGCGGGGGCGGACACTATTGCACCATGTCCCGCAAATCCGCATCCGTGCTGCCCGACCCGACTGACCTCGAAACCGGGGAGCTTCGCAAGAGCGCCGATACGCGCCGCCGAATCATGGAAGCAACCGTCCACTGCCTGGCGAGTTTCGGCTATTCGGGGACAAATGCGATCACAGTCGCTGAACTGGCGAAGATGACGCGCTCGGCCCTGCTCTATCATTTCCCAACTCGGATAGACCTGATCGGTGCGGCGATCCATTACGTGACCCTGCGCCGGATCGAGATGTTCGAGGACGTTATGGGCAGGATAGAGCCGGGGAGAGATCGTGTCGCGGAGGCGATCGACGAAGCGTGGCGGCAGAACCAGACGGAGGAGTATCGCGCCTATTGCGAACTTTCCAACGCCGCTCATACCGACCCCGATCTCGCCGCTGTGTTCCGCCCGGCAATGGCCGCCTATGATCTGGCGCGCCGAAAGACCGCGACTGCTCTTTTTTCCCTGGAGGAAAAGAAGGTGGAAGGGTTTCATCTCAGGCGCGACGTCACCCGTTTCCTGCTGGATGGCCTCGCTACCCACGGCTGGTTCGGGGACGATGGCGATGCGCGTGCAGCTCAGATGGTGCAGTTCCTGAAGGGGCTGGCGCACGAACCGGAAGGCCGCCGCCTGCTCGCAAAGGCCGTGCGAGACGCACCGAAGCGACCTGCCCGCAGCCCCGCTCGCAAGTCGGCGCTCCGGCGAGGCTGAAAAGGAGAAGGCGTGGTTGCGGCCTTCGCACAAGGCCCGATCCAGGCAGACCGGAAAAAGCCCGGCCAGTTACCAAACCTGATCTACCACTTCCCCGTCAGCATGCGAGGATCGTCAGTCGAAAGGGTCAACTGACCTTCAGCAGCTGCTTGCCGACATTCTCGCCAGCGAAGAGACGCATCAGCGAACGCGGCGCGTTCTCGAAGCCTTGCTGCACATCCTCTCGGGTGCGGATACGGCCTTCGCGAATCCACGCCGTCATGCGTCTGCGCGCCATCGGGTATTCGCTCATCCAGTCCAGCACGATGAAGCCCTGCATCGTCGCGCGCATGAAGATGAGGTTGAAATAGTTCTCCGGGCCAGAGGGCGTCTTGCCGAGCGTATATCGGGAGATGCCGCCGCAGATAACCACGCGGGCATGCATCGCGATGTTCGCCAGCATGTCGTTCAGGATCGTCCCACCGACATTGTCGAAAACGACGTCGATACCGGCCGGACAGAGCTCTCCGAGACGGTCACGCACATTCTCCGCCTTATAGTCGATCGCAGCGTCGAATCCGCACTCGTCGACAATCCAGCGACACTTCTCCGCGCCGCCCGCAATGCCGACCACGCGGCAACCGGCGATCTTCGCAATCTGGCCGACAACCGAACCCGTCGCCCCTGCGGCGCCGGAGACGACGACAGTGTCCCCCGCCTGGGGCTTGCCCACCCGAAGCAGCCCGAAATAGGCCGTCATGCCCGTGGTGCCGAGCACCCCGAGCCGCGCGGTCGCCATCAATGGATCAGAGATACTCTCCAGCTCATCGCCGGCAGCCGTCGGAAACTCCTGCCAACCGAAGCGTCCGGAGACGATGTCGCCGACGGCGAACTTCGGATGTCCGCTCGCGATCACCGACCCGATGCCGGAGCCGGGCATGACATCACCGATGTTTGTCGCCGCCACATAGCCGCCGACATTCTCCATCCAGCCTTTCTGCGCGGGGTCGAACCCAAGCCAGAGGGTGCGCAGCAACACCTCTCCCGGCCCGGGCGCTCGCACTTCAGAGGTCACCAGGTCGAAATCGCCGTCTTTCAGCGGACGGCCGTTAGGGCGGTCCGCGATCAACCACTGCCGGTGGGTTCGGGGCCAGGTGTCAGCCATAGGCCAGCACCGCATCTACCGCTTCGCGGATACGCTTTAGGTTGGGAATGTATTCGTCCTCCAGGTTCGGGGCAAAAGGCACCGGCGTATGCGGGCAGGTTACCCGGCGTATCGGCGCCTTCAGATGCTTGAACGCCTTGTCGGAAAGCATGGCTGCGATGTCGGCGGCTACCGAGCAGCGGGGGGGGCTTTCTTCCACGATGACAACGCGCCCGGTACGCTCGATACTCTCGATCAAGGTCTCCTCGTCGAGCGGCGAGGTGGTGCGTGGATCGATCACCTCGGCATCAACGCCAGCCTTCTCCAGTTCCTTTGCTACCTCGAGCGCCCGCAGCGCCATTGCAGCGATCGCCACTATGGTGATGTCATCACCGTCCCGGGCCACCCGCGCTTCGCCAAACGGAATGCGATAGGCCTCGTCGGGCACGTCGTCCTCGGTATCGTAGAGCGTCTTCGACTCCAGAAAGATAACCGGATCGTCGTCCCGGATCGCCTCGATGAGGAGCCCCTTTGCGTCGTAGGCATTGGAGGGCGCCACCACCTTGAGACCCGGCACCATTGTGAAGAGCGGAGTCAGCGTCTGCGAGTGCTGAGCACCGGCACGGAAACCTGCGCCGATCATCGCCCGGATCACAAGCGGTGTCTTCGCCTTACCACCGAACATATAGCGGAACTTGGCGGCCTGATTGTAGATCTGATCAAAGCAGACGCCGACGAAGTCAACAAACATGATCTCGGCCACGGGTCTCATACCCGTCGTCGCTGCGCCCGCGGCGGCCCCGATGATGGCGCTTTCGGTGATCGGCGTATCGATCACCCGCGAAGGACCGAACCTGTCATAGAGACCGGCAGTGACGCCGAGCACACCCCCGACCTTTCCTGGCCCCGCCGACCCGCCCTGTCCGCCGGCGATATCCTCACCAATAAGAATGACGCGTGAATCCCGCTCCATCTCCATACGCAGGGCCTCGTTGATCGCCGTGCGGTAACTCTTCTTTGGCATGGGCGATCCTCAATAGGTGACGTAGACGTCGCTCTCCAGCGACGCGAGCGGCGGGGGCGGCGCAGCCATGGCGGCCGCGACCGCGTCTTCAATCTCTTGCGCGACGGCGGCGTCGACTTCGGCAAAGTCCCTGTCGTCCAGAAGGCCGCGGTCCTGTGCAGCGACCCGGAAGTTTTCAATCGCATCGATCGCCATGGCTGCGGCGAGTTCGTCCTTGGTGCGGTAGACCTGCGGATCGCCGACGAAGTGTCCGCGCCAGCGCGGCGTCCGGGTCTCGATGAAGGATGGCCCGAGACCGTTTCGGGCGCGGTCCAGAGCTCGGCGCATGGCGTCGACGACCGCGAAAAAGTCGGCTCCATCGACAGTCTCCGCCGGCAGGCCGAACGCCTCCGCTCGCGCCGCGATGGAGGGCGCTCCGACCGCATAGCTCGCAGCGGTGTGCTCGCCATAACCGTTGTTTTCCACCACGAAGATCGCTGGGGCCTTCAGCACCACGGCCATGTTCATCGCTTCGAAAGTCGTACCCTGGTTGGAGGCGCCGTCGCCCGAGAAAGCAACCGAGACGTGCCCGCCCCCTCGAAGCTTTGCGGAGAGCGCCGCGCCTACCGCAAGCGGCGGCGAGCCGCCGACGATTGCGTTGGCGCCCAGCATGCCCTTGGAGAGGTCGGCGATATGCATCGAACCGCCCTTGCCGTTGCACAGGCCGCCCTCGCGGCCGAAGATCTCCAGCATCATCCCGCGCACATCACATCCCTTGGCGATGCAGTGCCCATGGCCGCGGTGGGTGGAGCCGATGTAATCCTCATCGGTGAGATCATGGCAGACGCCCACGCCCGACGCTTCCGATCCGATATAGACGTGCACAAAGCCGGGTATGTTGCCGAGGGCGAACTCCTTCTCCACGCGCTCTTCGAACGCGCGGATGGTGCGCATTCGCCGATAGGCGCGGCGGACTTCATCTGCGCTGAACTGCATACGCGCTCCCTCCGTGGCGCGCGCTCATGCGTCGCGCGCCGCACAGACAGTCGCGGGAGGCGTAAGAAAAAGTCAAGACTGCTTGTTTTGAAGTTGGACCGAGGTCAGAGTGCCTGAAAGCACGGGAGGAGGGCGACATGCGCCGCAGGTTCGAGGGAAGGACGGCCTTTGTTTCGGGCGGGGCCTCCGGGATCGGCGCCGAGACCGTCGCGGCGCTTATCGGCGAAGGGGCGCGTGTCGGCTTTGGTGACCGCGACCGCACCAGGGGTGAAGCAATCGCGTGCGAGTCAGGTGCGAGCTTCTTCCCCCTTGATGTGCGCGACGAAGCGGCCTGGCGGTCGGCAATCACAGGAACCGAGCAGCGGTTCGGTCCGATTTCCATCCTCGTCAATTCGGCAGGGATCAGCCAGCCTGCGACTATCGAACAGGCCTCTCTGGAACACTGGCGCGAGACGATGGCGATTAATGCCGACGGCTGCTTTCTTGGCTGCAAGGTGGGCGTTGAGGCGCTGAAGCGCGCCGGAGGCGGCGCGATCGTCAACGTGGCTTCGATTCTCGGCGCGCGCGGGGGCGCAACCTTCCCCGCCTACTCGGCCTCGAAAGGCGCGGTGCGTTATCTCACGCGGTCGGTGGCCCTGCACTGTGCCCGGGCGGGCCTCAACATACGCGCCAACTGCGTGCTGCCCGGCGCCATCGATACACCGATGTACCAGGGCTACGTCGACCGCGCCGTGCAGGCTGGCGACACACGGGATGCAGCGGAAAAGCAATTTGCGGCCATTCATCCAATGGGTCGCGTCGGCAATGCGTCGGAAGTCGCGGCCGCGATCCTGTTCCTCGCTTCCGAGGAAGGAAGCTTCATCACCGGCGCCGATCTGCCCCTAGACGGCGGTGCGCTCGCATAAAGGGGGCGTTCATGACGGACATTGCAAAGGCGCCGCTCGACGCGATCAACTCCTTGGACATGGCGATCCTGCAGGATCCTCACCCATATATGGAGCGACTGAGGAAGGAAGCGCCGGTCTACCGCGACCCGCACACAGGGTTCGTTTCTGTCGCCACGTTCGACCTGATCCGAGAAGTCTGCGCGCAGCCGAACCGCTTCTCCAACGGCTTCAGCGAGGTTCTGCGCAAGGGCGCGCGTCAGGAGATCGACCCCGAAGAGCAGGCGGCACAGAATGCCCTGATCCCCGGCGTCGAAACCCTGCTCACCGCCGACCCGCCGGTCCACACCCGTTACCGCAAGCTGGCGATGAAAGCCTTCACCATGAAGCGTGTAGAAGCCATGAGCCCACATGTTTCGGCGGTTGTCGAGGAACTGGCCTGCACCGTCGCGCCACTTGGGACCTGCGAGTTCAAGAGCGCGTTCGCCAACCACCTGCCTATGATCGTCATCGCCGACGCCTTGGGCGTGCCGCGGTCGGACATGGATATGTTCCGCATCTGGTCCGACGCCTTCATAACCCGCATGAATGGCCTCGCCGGCAAGGAAGCCCGGGTCGGGGCTGCGGGGCGGATCGGAGAGTACCAGCAGTACTTCCTGGAAAGGATCGCGGAAAAGCGCACCGCGCCGACCGATGACGTTATCTCCGACCTTGTTCATGCCGACCTCTCAGAGGACGGCGATGCACGGAAAATGACCGATGCCGAGTTGCTCTCGATCTTCCAGCAGCTTCTTGTCGCCGGTAACGAAACCACCGCGCATTCCTTGACCGCAGGGATGTTCTACCTGATCTCGAACCCCGGCCTCGAAGACCTGCTGCGCAGCCAGCCGGCGATTGTCCCTAACTTCGTGGAGGAGACGCTCCGGTACCTCAGTCCGACCAACAACATGTATCGAGTTGCGACCGAGGATTGCGAAATCGGCGGCGTGCCGGTCAACAAGGGAGACCTGATCCTCCTCCGCTATGGCTCGGGCAATCGCGATAACGCCGTCTTCGCCGATGGCGACCGGTTCGACGTGCGCCGGGAGAACGCCAAAGAGCACCTCGCCTTCGGTGCAGGGATCCATCATTGCATCGGCGCTCAGCTGGCGCGAAGGGAAATGACCATAGCCTGGCCGATCCTGCTCCGCAGGATGCACGACTTTCGCTTCGCGGCAGGCCGAAACAGCTTCATGTACCTCCCGACCATTCTCATGCGCGGCGTATCCGAGCTGCACATCGCGTACCAAGCGTCATGAGTGTCGAGAGTGGCGGCAGCCCGGTCGGCTCTCGTCGCCACCAAACTTGACCGATGTTGGTCGGCGTCTAGGTGGCGGTGAGAGAGGGATTCGAACCCTCGATAGAGTTTCCCCTATACACGCGTTCCAGGCGTGCGCCTTCAACCACTCGGCCACCTCACCCCACGGGCCGGGGGCGGGCCGCCGGCGTGGACGGGTGGAGATATACCGGCGCGAGACGGCGGGCAAGGCGGCAGGTGCAATCGGCGGCGGCCGGGCCTATCTTGGCGCGTACAGGCACACCCGCCCCTCAGGAGCCCCCCATGGTCTACTTCCGCAAGTCGCCCGACATGCCCACCGCCGCGACCGCCCTGCCCGGCCGGCCGGATCCCCTGCCTACGGCGGCGGTCAACTTCGTCACCGGCCAGCCGCTGAAGGGGCCCTTCGGTGAGGGGCTGTCCGCAGCGATGTTCGCCATGGGCTGCTTCTGGGGGGTGGAGCGCAAGTTCTGGCAGACCCCGGGCGTGGTCGCGACGGCGGTGGGCTATGTCAACGGCTTCACGCCCAACCCGACCTACGAGGAGGTCTGCTCCGGGCGCACCGGCCACACCGAGGCCGTGCTGGTGCACTATGACCCGAAGGTCATCGCCTACGAGGGGCTGCTCAAGGTCTTCTGGGAGGGGCATGATCCCACACAGGGCATGCGCCAGGGCAATGACATCGGCACCCAGTACCGGTCGGGGATCTACGCCTTCGACGCCGGGCAGGAGGCGGCGGCGCGCGCCTCCCTCGCCGCCTACCAGGGCGCCCTGTCGGCGCGGGGCTTCGGCGTCATCACCACCGAAATCGCCCCGGCGCCGGCCTTCTACTATGCCGAGCCCTACCACCAGCAGTACCTGGCCAAGGTCCCCGACGGCTACTGCGGCGTTGGCGGTACGGGCGTGGCCTGCCCCATCGGGGTGGGCGTGAAGGCGTGAGCCCTGAGGCCTTCGCGGCCGCCGCCCTCGCCCTGCCCGCGACGGAAAGGGTCGTCCAGTGGGGAGGCGCGGACGTCTACAAGGTGGGCGGGCGCATCTTCGCCATCACCGGCCTGGGCGGCGCCCTGTCGATCAAGGTCAGCGACATCGCCTACGCCGTGCTGGTGGAGGAAGGCCGCGCCCGGCCGGCGCCCTACCTGGCGCGGGCGAAGTGGGTCGCCTTCGACCGGCTGGCCGACCTGGACCCGGACGAGGTGCGCGGCTGGCTGGCCAGCGCCCACGCCCTAGTCGCAGCGAGGCTGACGCGCAAGGTGCGGGCGGAGCTTGGGCTCTCCGTCTAGGGGACGCCGCTTGGGGATCGATGGCCCCTCCGCAGCCCCCCTCCGTCCCGGGGCCAAGGCC
>JBJTFE010000094.1:0-5017 GCA_046093265.1 Phenylobacterium sp.
ACGCGCGCAAGGACGCCCGTGGCCGCCATGAGCCGGACGGAGGGCCTCGGATCCGCGGCATCCAGGAGGGACAGGAGTTCCTTCAGGACCCGCTCGGCGGGCAGGGAGGCCAGGCTGCCCGCCTGGCCAGCGCAGGCGGCCGCGGCGGCGGGGTCCGGCTCCCCGCGCCCGTAGCGGGCCAGGAAACGGAAATAGCGTAGGATGCGCAGATGGTCCTCGGCGATCCGGCGGTCCGCCTCGCCGACAAAGGCGATCCGGCCTTCCCGCGCCGCCGCCAGGCCCTGGCCGGTAGGATCGAAGACCTGGCCCCTGCGGTCGGCGTAGAGGGCGTTGAGGGTGAAGTCCCTCCGGGCCGCATCCTCGGCCCAGTCGGAGGTAAAGGCCACGATCGCGCGACGGCCATCGGTCTCCACGTCCCGCCTCAGGGTAGTGATTTCGAGGCCGCGCCCGCCGCTGACGGCGGTGATCGTGCCGTGGTCCAGCCCGGTGGGGACGGCCTTCAGCCCGGCGGCCTCGAGGGCGGCGACCACAGCCGGGGGCTCAAGGCGCGTAGCCAGGTCGACGTCGGCGACGGCGCGGCCCATGACGGCGTTGCGGACGCAGCCGCCGACGAACCGGGTGCAGTCCGGTCCTCCGGCCGCCTCCAGGGCGTCGAGCACCGCGGCCGCGGCCGGATCCCCCAGCCAGGCTGGGCCCTCAAGCACGAAGTCAGGGGTCGGATCGCTCACACGGGCGCCCCGAAGAGGCGGTGCGACAAGACCCTCAGCATCCCCGCCGTCGCCCCCCAGATGAAGCGGTCCTCATGGGTCATGGCGTAGAATCGGCGACTGCCGCCGTCCGGCAGCTGACGCTCGTGGGTCTCATGGTTGACCCCGTCCATGAGGAAGGCGAAGGGCGTCTCGAAGATGTCCGCCACCTCGTCAGGATTGGGCTGGAGGCTGAAGCCCACCTCGATGAAGGCCACCACCGGGGTGACGAGGTATCCCGTGCCCGTCCGGTAGGGCGTGGAGAGCCCGACGGGTGAAACGAAGCCAGGCGCCAACCCCACCTCTTCCTCGGCCTCGCGGAGCGCCGTCCCCCAGGGCGTCTCATCGGCATCACAGCGTCCACCCGGGAAGGCGACCTGGCCGGCGTGACGGCGCAGGGTGTCGAGCCGCGTTGTGAGAAGGACCGAGAATCCGTGCGACCGCTCGATCAGTCCCACCAGGACGGCGGCGGGGGTCAGACTCTCCAGCGGCGGGAAGTACGGGTCAGGCTCGAAGTCGAAGTCCGAGCTGATCTCGTCAAGGGTCCTGTCGGCCAGAGGATCCAGACGCTCGGCCAAGCGCGCCTCCAGCAGGGGCCGGGCGCCAGGGGCCGTTAACCGATGAGGGCTCATGCCGCGCCGTCCCCGGAGGCGCCCAGATCGAAGGCCGCGCCGCCTGATCGGATCTCCAGCCGCCCCGCCGCCTCGTCGGCCATCTCCACCAGTTCGTAAAAGACGGGCCGCGCGACCAGCGCCTCCAGTCCGCGCCGCACGTGCAGGTAGGGCCGTGGCTCGCCGGTGGTCGGGTCGGTCTCCACCCGCAGGCCATTGTCCGGGCCGGCGCGAACCTCGTCGCCGACGTTGGTCTGGAAGACCAGATCCTCGCCGTCCCGGTCCACCCGCACTGCGATGAACGGGGCGTCCTCCACCGTGATCTTCATCTTCTCCACCGGCGTGACCAGGTGGAAGCCGTCCGGATCCTTTCTCAGGACGGTGGAAAACAGGCGCACAAGCGCTTCGCGGCCGATCGGCGTTCCCTCATGGAACCACTGCCCATTGCGCTTGATGACGATGTCGATATCGCCGCAGTGGGAGGGGTTCCACAGGTGTACGGGAGGCAGGCCGCGCCCCGGCGCCTGCCGCGCGGCCGCGGCCACGCCGTCAAGGCCGGAAGTGGGCTGAGTCTCGGACATGTCGCAAAGGTAGGCCCGCACGCCCTCAGGCTCAACCTCGGGGCTGTCCTCAGGGACGGACCGGTCCCACGAGCGGCCCGGCGGCGCCCCGGGCGAGCACTCGCCTCGGATCCACAGGGCCAGGGAGCCTCACGCCCTCCGTGGGCGGGACGGCGTAACCGAAGCGCTCGAAGAAGGGCGGATCCCCCACCAGGAGGATAGGGCCCTCCCCCAGAGCGTCGGCGGCGGCGCCGGCGTGCGCCACCAGCCGGCCGCCCAGGCCGTCCATCCGCCGGCCGGTGTGTACTGCAAGAGGGCCAAGAAAGAGGGCCGGGATCTCGCCGATGTGGATGTCCCAAAGCCGGACCAGGCCGACGATTTCTCCGCACGCCTCTGCGCAGAAGGACAAATCCGGGCGAAACCGGGCGAACTCGCGCACCCGCTCCGAAACCTTCACGAAGCGCCCCGGACCAAAGGCGTGGTCCAGCAGGGCCTGAATCCCCGCAGCGTCTGCCGGCGTTTCAGGGCGTATCACCGCTTCAATTCCGTTGACTTCCGCCAAGATTCCCCCCGAGGCGCGAGGGCCGGGCGTTTAGGGCCGCAGGTCAGTCGCGTCAACTCCGCGATCAGAGCCAGTTGCGCGGCCAGGCCTTTCCCAGTGGGCGCACCTCCCCGGCCAGCAGCCCTTTCCGACGCATGGCGATATCGGTCAGGGACGAGAGGGCCTGCACAGGCTCGATCCCACCGCGCGGCCCCGACGCCAGAGGCGCCTCCGTTACGGCGGCGTCCACCGCCTTCCACTCCGCCTGGCCCTGTTCGGCGAACCCCACGGCGAAGAAAAGCCGGCGGGGCTCCAGCCCCTCGGCAGGCTCCGTCAGGACCGCAATCACCCATCCGGGCATGAAGGACTCCTCAAGGGCGTGCGCGGGGGTGCAGATCGGGGGCCCAAGTTGCCGTATGCCGGGCTTCAGGCCAAGCTGCCGTGACAATGAGCGAGTCCGAAACCTCCCGCGACGTCGACGCCGCCACCCTAAGGGCCCTGATGGGCCGCCCCGACTACCTGCGCTTCTGGCTCTCACGGGTGGCTGCGACCCTTGGCGTCCAGATCCAGAGCGTGGCCCTGGGCTGGCAGGTCTACGCCGTGGCCCGGGAGACCATGAACGTCGCCCAATCGGCATTCTTTGTCGGGATGATCGGCCTGGCGGCCTTCATCCCGGTCTTCTTCCTCGCCCTGCCCGCCGGCGAGGCGGCGGACCGTTACGACCGCAAGACGATCCTGCGCCTCTGCTACGCTGCGGAGATCACCACCGCCCTGGTCCTGGTGGCCGCCTCCGTCTTCGGCTTCGCCAGTCTGACGCTGCTCCTGGTGCTGTCGGCGGCCTTCGGAGCCAGCCGGGCCTTCATGGGGCCAGCCGGGACAGCGCTGGGCCCCATGCTCGTGCCCAGATCCCTGCTGCCCCGCGCCATCGCCCTGAACTCGCTTGCCTGGCAGGGGGCTTCCATCATCGGGCCCGCCATCGGAGGCTTGCTGGTCGCCCTGTCGCCCGCCGCCTCCTACGCCGGCGCCGCCGGTCTCTATCTCTTCGCCCTGGCCTCTATTGCGGGCATCCGCGGAAGGACCCGACCCGAGGTCAATCCCGGCTCCCGCTGGGCCCTCATGAAGGAGGGGCTGGCCTATGTCTGGACCAACAAGATCGTCTTCGGCGCCATCTCTCTGGACCTCGTGGCCGTCCTGCTCGGCGGGGCGACCGCCCTCCTCCCCGTCTTCGCCCGCGACGTCCTTCATGTGGGGCCCGAGGGCTTCGGCCTCCTGCGCGCCAGCCCCGCCATCGGGGCCACCCTGGTGGCGATCTACCTCGCCCGAAATCCTATCCGCCGCCGGGCGGGTCCGGTCATGTTCGCCGGTGTCGCCGTCTTCGGCCTGGCCACCATCGTCTTCGGCCTTTCGACCTCCCTGCCCCTCTCCGTCCTGGCCCTGGCCGTACTGGGCGGGGCGGACATGCTGAGCGTCTTCGTCCGCCAAACCCTGGTCCAGATCGTCACGCCGGACGCCATGCGCGGCCGCGTGGCGGCGGTTTCTTCCCTCTTCATCGGGGCGTCCAACGAGTTGGGGGAATTCGAGAGCGGCGTCATCGCCCGATTCCTGGGTCCGGTCGGCGCGGCGGTCACCGGCGGGGTCGGCGCGGTCCTGGTCACCGGTCTCTGGGCCCGGCTCTTTCCTGACTTGCGCATGGCCGACCGCCTCGAATAACTGGCGGCGCGATCATTTTCATCGGGAGGCATTTCAATGGGCGCACTTGACGGGAAAGTAGTTCTGGTCACCGGGGGCGGCAACGGCATTGGCCGCGACTGTGCGCTTATCGCAGCCCAGGAAGGCGCGAAGGTCGTCGTCAACGACCTGGGCGGCGGCCTGAAAGGCGGCGACGAGGGCGACGCCGGTCCCGCCGAGGCGGTGGCCAAAGAAATCCGCGCCGCCGGCGGCGAGGCGGTCTCCAACTCCGAGAGCGTCACCAGCCTCAAGGCCGTGCAGGGCATGGTCGAGCAGGCCCTTGACACCTTCGGCGGCCTGCACGCGGTGATCAATCCGGCCGGCATCCTGCGCGACGTCATGTTCCACAAGATGAGCGAGGACGACTGGGACCGCGTCATCGACGTGCACATGCGTGGCTCTTTCAACGTCGCCCGCGCCACCATCGAGCTATTCCGCGAACAGAACGACGGCGCCTATATGTTCTTCACCTCGACCTCGGGCCTGTTCGGCAACATCGGCCAGGCCAATTACGGCGCGGCCAAGATGGGCATCGCCGGGCTGTCGCGGATCATCGCCATGGAGGGCGCCCGCAACAACGTGCGCTCGAACTGCCTGGCCCCCGTCGCCTGGACCCGCATGACCCAGTCCGTGCCGGTCAAGGACGAGGCCGCCGCGGCCCGTCGCGCGGTGATGGCCGAGAAGATCCGCGCCGACCAGCCGGCCCGCTTCTCCGTCGCCATGGTGGCCCCGGCCGCCTCGCACGTCTCGGGCCAGATCTTCGGCGCCTCGGGAGAGAACATCATCCTCTACTCCCAGCCCCGTCCCGTCGAGACAGTGACCAAGGAAGAG
>JBJTFE010000095.1:0-23435 GCA_046093265.1 Phenylobacterium sp.
CCGCCCTTCTTCATGTCGTCGAAGCCCTCGTTGACCTGGTCCAGGCGGATGCGCTGGGAGATCATCTGGTCGAGCTTCAGCTTGCCGGACATGTAGAAGTCCACCAGGCGGGGCATGTCGACCGGGAAGCGGTTGGAGCCCATCAACGAGCCCTGGATGCGCTTTTCGCCCAGGAAGGCGGCGCCCGGCAGGGTTACGTTCTGGCCGATCGGGATCATGCCGATGATGTTGGCCGTGCCACCCCGGCGCAGCATGTTGAAGGCCTGCTCGGCGGTCTTCGACAGGCCGATGGCCTCGAAGGCGTGGTGCACGCCGCCGCGGGTCATCTCCAGGACCTCCTTCACCGCATCCGTCTTGGAGGCGTCGATGAAGTCGGTGGCGCCGAACTCGCGGGCCAGGTTGTCCTTCGAGCCGAACATGTCGACGGCGATGATGCGTCCCGCGCCGGCGATGGCCGCGCCGTTGATCGCCGACAGGCCGACGCCGCCGCAGCCGATGACCGCTACGGTCTCGCCGGGCCGAACACCCGAGGTGTGGATGGCCGCGCCCACGCCGGTCATCACCGAGCAGCCGATCAGGGCGGCGCGGTCGAGGGGCATGTCCTTGCGGATCGAGACGCAGGCGTGCTCGTGGATCAGCATGTACTCGGCGAAGGAGGACAGGTTCAGGAACTGCGGCAGGGGCGCGCCGTTCTGGGTCAGCCGTGGCTCATCGCCCGCGTCACGCTTGGTCTCGGGGCTGACGCAGAGCGACAGCCGGCCGGTCAGGCAGCTTTCACAATGGCCGCAATAGGCCGACAGGCAGGTGATGACATGGTCGCCCGGCTTTACGGTGCGAACTTCCGAGCCCACCGCCTCGACGATGCCGGCGCTCTCATGGCCAAGGACGGCCGGGAGCGGGTGTGGATAGGAGCCTTCCATGAAGTGCAGGTCGGAGTGGCACAGGCCGGCGGCCTTGGTGCGGACCAGGACCTCGCGCGGGCCGGGCTTGTTGATCTGGACGTCTTCGATCTGAAGCGGCTTGCCCACTTCGCGCAGAACGGCGGCCCTCATGTCGGCATCTCCCCAAGTCTCGCCCCTGCGGGCGTTTGCGACGCACCAGCCTGGCGGCGAGGTCGGAAAAGACCTTATCGCCCTTGGGGCGACGGGCGCCAGCCTCTTTTCAGCCCGCGGCCAGCCCCGCCCGAAGCTCCCGCTTGAGGACCTTGCCGGTGGGGCCGATGGGAAGGCTGTCGACGATCCGCACCTCGTCGGGGACCCACCATTTCGCCACCCGGTCGGCGACATGCGCCTTCAGGACCAAGGGGTCCACGGTCTGCCCGGGCCGCAGGACCACCAGCAGCAGGGGTCGCTCGTCCCACTTCGGATTCGGGATCCCCACGGCGGCGGCCAGGGCCACGGCGGGGTGGGAGGACACGGCGTCCTCGAGGTCGAGGGTGGAGATCCACTCGCCGCCGGACTTGATGACGTCCTTGGCCCGGTCGGTCAAGCGCAGGTAGCCTTCGGGATCTATGGCGGCGATGTCTCCGGTGTCGAACCAGCCGTCGCCGCCGAAGGCGTCCGCGCCGTCGTTCCGGTAGTAGGCCGAGGCCACCCAGGGGCCCCGCACCTGGAGGGCGCCCGAGCGGACGCCATCGTGGGGCAGGACCTCGCCGTCTTCACCGACAATGCGCAGCTCCACCCCCCAGTTGGCCCGGCCCTGCCTCTGCTTGCGGGCGAGGGCCGCGGCGTCGGTCTCGCCGGCGTGGACCGCCAGGGGGGTGTTGATGACGCCCAGGGGGCTGGTCTCGGTCATGCCCCAGATCTGGCGGACGTCGGCGCCCAGGCGCTCCTGGACGCGGGAGATCAGCGAGGCTGTCGGCGCCGAGCCGCCCACCGCCACCGTACGCACGCTGGTGAGGGACTGTCCGGTCCCGTCCAGGTGATCCAGCACGCCCACCCAGATGGTGGGCACCCCCAGGAGGAAGGTCGCCTGCTCCGCCACCGCCAGGTCGCAGACCGAGGGTCCGTCCAGGTGACGGCCCGGCAGGACCAGCTTGGCCCCGACCAGGGGGGCGGCGTAGGGCGTGCACCAGGCGTTGGCGTGGTACATCTGGGCGCAGGGCAGGATGGCGTCCGCGGCGCCCAGTCCGAAGCAGTCGGGCTGGATCACCGTCATGGCGTGGAGCACGGTCGACCGGTGGGAATAGAGCACGCCCTTCGGGTTGCCGGTGGTCCCTGAGGTGTAGCAGAGGGCGGAGGCCTGGCGCTCGTCCAGCTCGGGCCAGTCGAAATCCGGCGTAGCGCCGGCGACGAGGTCCTCGTAGACCAGGGTCCCGGCAGGGGCTCCGGCCGGTAGGTGGTCCCGGTCCGTCATGGCCACGAAGGTCGTAACCGTCTCCAGCCGCGGGGCGATCTCGGGCACGAGGTCGGCGAAGCTGATGTCCCAGAACAAGAGGCTGTCGCCGGCGTGGTTGGCGACCCAGGCCACCTGGTCCGGGTGGAGGCGCGGATTGATGGTGTGCAGAACGGCGCCCAGGCCGCTGACCGCATAGTAGAGCTCGAAGTGCCGCTGGGTGGACCAGGCCAGGGTCGCCACCCGGTCGCCCGGCCTCACGCCCAGGGCCCTCAGAGCGTTGGCCATCCGCTTCACTCGCGCCAGGGCGTCGGCGTAGCCATAGCGGTGGATGGGGCCCTCGACCGTGCGGGTGACGATCTCGCGCGCGGGGTGCCAGGCGGCGGCGTATTCCAGGATGGAGGGCAGGGTCAGGGGCCTGTCCATCATCAGTCCGAACATGCGCCGCCCTCCCTCGGAACGGTGCGCCCGGGATCAACCCGCCTTCCGCGTCACCGTCATCATGTAGTTGACCCCGGAGTCGGCCGACAGGCGCCAGGCTCCCGACAGGGGATCGAAGCTGACCCCGAAAGGCCCCTGCATGTCCAGAGGCTCGGTCGCCAGGAAGCCCCGGAGTTCATCGGGCGTGAGGAACTTGCGCCAGTCGTGGGTGCCGGCCGGCAGCCAGCGCAGGACATACTCCGCCCCGATCTTGGCCAGGGCGAGGGCGCGCAGGGTCCGGTTGAGGGTGGCCACGATCATCAGCCCGCCGGGCGCCAGAAGGCGGCCGCAGGTGCGCAGGAACTCGCCCGGGTCGGCCACGTGCTCGATCACCTCCATGTTGAGGATCACGTCGAAGGGGGCGATCCCCTCGGCCTCCAAAGCCTCGGCGGTGGAGCAGAGATAGGTGACCGGAACGCCGGTCTGGTCGGCGTGGGTCCGCGCGGTGCCGATGTTGCGCTCCGAGGCGTCCACCCCCGTCACGTCGAAGCCCAGGCGCGACATGGGTTCGGAGAGCAGGCCGCCGCCACAGCCGATATCCAGGAGGCGCAGGCCCTCGAAGGGGCGCCGGACGCCCCCGTCGCGCCCGAAGTGGGCCAGGCCCCGCTCTCGGATGAAGGACAGGCGGACGGGATTGAAACGGTGAAGGGGCGCGAACTTGCCCTTCGGGTCCCACCACTCGGCGGCGATCCGGGAGAACCGCTCGACTTCGGCGGGATCGATGCTGGAACCGGGCTCAGGCATGGCGCGCACATACCAGAGCCCCGCCGGCGTCGCACGGGGAAATGGCCGTCGGCCCTTCGCCGCGCGAGCGGGTGTTGCCCCCTCCCCGCCCCGCCGCTAGAACGCCCCTCTTTCCGGTCTGGAGCACAAAATCCGAGCCATGTCGCGGCTGGTCATGAAATTCGGCGGGACGTCCGTCGCCGACCTCGAGCGCATCCGGCGTGTGGGTCGGCTTGTGGCCGCCGAGGTGGCGGCGGGGCACAGGGTGGCCGTCGTCGTCTCCGCCATGGCTGGCAAGACCAACGAGCTGGTGGCATGGACCGACGCCGCCGGCCCTGCGGCCGAAGGCCTGCCGGCCTCGGACGACGAATACGACGTCGTGGTCGCGTCCGGCGAGCAGGTGACGGCCGGCCTCCTGGCCATGACCCTGCGCAACATGGGCCTTCCGGCCAGGTCCTGGATGGGCTGGCAGGTGCCCGTCCTGGCCGACGACGCCCATGGCCGCTCGCGCATCGACGACATCCCGCCCGAGAAGCTTTCCGCCGCACTCGACGCGGGCGAGGTGGCGGTGATCGCCGGCTTCCAGGGCGTCACGACCTCGGGCCGCATCGCCACGCTGGGCCGGGGCGGTTCGGACACCAGCGCCGTGGCCATCGCCGCCGCGGTGCGGGCCGAGCGCTGCGACATCTATACCGACGTCGACGGCGTCTACACCACCGACCCGCGCATTGAGGCCCGGGCGCGGAAGCTGGCGCGCATCTCCTACGAGGAAATGCTAGAAATGGCCTCCCTGGGCGCCAAGGTCCTGCAGACGCGGTCGGTCGAGCTGGCCATGGCCCAGAAGGTGCCGGTGCGGGTCCTGTCCAGTTTTGTCGAGCCCGGCGAGGCCCCGGGCCAGGGCACCATCGTGTGCGACGAGGAAGAGATCATGGAAAAGCGGATCGTCAGCGGGGTCGCCTATAGCCGGGACGAGGCCAAGATCAGCCTGTTCGGCCTGCCCGATCATCCGGGCGTGTCCTCGGTCATCTTCGGGGCCCTGGCGGACGCCAATGTGAATGTCGACATGATCGTTCAGAGCCATGCGCGAACGGCGGACACCGCCAACATGGAGTTCACGGTCGGAAAGCGCGACGCGGGTCGGGCCGTCGAAATCGTTCGGGGCCTCAAAGATCAGCTCAGGTTCGACGATGTTCAGGTCAACGAGGACGTCGCGAAGGTTTCCGTCGTCGGCGTCGGCATGCGCAGCCACGCAGGCGTGGCCAAGACGATGTTCGGGGCTCTCGCGGAAAAGGGCGTGAACATCCAGGTCATCTCGACCTCGGAGATCAAGATCTCGGTCCTGATCGACGCCGCCTACACCGAGCTGGCTGTGCGCGCCCTGCACGCGGCCTACGGCCTGGACCAGCTCTGAGCCCTACCGGTCCCGCGCTGCGGGCGGGAAGGTCATGGGATAGTCAGGCGACCAGTGATTGGCCGTGCCGCTGGTGACGTACCAGCACAGGAAGAGGGCGCAGATCAGTCCCCCGGGGAGATAACTGTTGGTCCGCCGCCAGGTGAAGACCGCGATGATCCCCACCATGGCCAGCAGGGGAATGAACTGCAGGGACACGATCACGTTCAGCGGCTCGGTCGGGGTCAGCAGGAGCCCCGTGGAGAACAGGGTCGCATATTGCAGGATCGCCAGAACCAGAAAGCCGCCACCCATTGCACCGGCGGCGATCAGGTAGGTCAGCCGTCGGCTGGCTCCGTCCAGCGCAAGCAGGGCGCAGAGGCCTCGCACCGCGATAATGGCGTGGACGATCCAGAACGGAAGGTAGGTCAGGAAGATTGGCCAGCGCGCATCCGAAAGCGGCCTGAAGCCCACGACCCAGAAGCGGAAGTCGACGTGGAGCAGCCGGTCTACGAGAGTGAGGGCCACCACGACCGCGCCCACTGAGAGGATGGCGGCGACCGCCGACCGGACGATATCAACACTGAAAACGGGCCGGCCGCGGCGCAGCGCCAAGGCGATCAGGATCGCCAGCAAGGTGTTGGCCAGGGCCCAGGCGAGGAGCTGGTTCTGGACCCACTGCGGAAACAAGGAGGACGGGAGCCATAGAGCGCCGAACTTCATGAAGGGCAGGTAGGTCAGGGCCGGCAGCACCGCGGTCAGGCCGAGCGCAATCCAGCCCCCGACCCCGCGGACTGCTGCGGCAGGCTCGGGCGCCCGGCGCAGAGCCGCCAGCCAGGGCAGGCCGAGGGCCAGCTCGAAGGCGCCCAGCAGGAGGAAGGCCGCGCCGACCAGGGCGATCAGGGTCCCGGCCTCCTTCAGGCCCCAGACCTGGTTTGTCGCCGGAAGCGGATGGGTCTCGCCCTCAAGGCGAGCCTGCATCCAGTCGACCACGGGGCCAACCCCGCCCGAGGAGAAGTGTTCCCAGGGATGTGTCACGTGCGGCAGGTCCAGCCGCCGCGCCGTACCCAGGGCCGGGTTTCCGTAGATTCGGCCAGGCTCTACGGATGTGGCGACGCCAAAGACGGCTTTAAGCTTCTCGGACCGAGGCAGGTCCGTCCCCTTCGGCGTCCGCCACATCAGTGCCGCAAACTCGTCGAGACCGCCGAAGACGACGTTCAGGTTGCGCGGGAAGTCCGGACTGACGTCCGCCGGCGGCCCGAAGAGACCGGGTGCGGAACCCACCAGGGCCACGGCGCGGTAGCCGTCGGTCGCCGAACGGGCCGCCGCCAGTACCGGACCACCGCCCATGCTATGTCCAGCAAGGCCGATCTGGTTCTTGTCGACGAAGGGCTGACTGCGCAGAAAGGCGAGGGCCGAAGGACCGCCGAAGCCGGCGGCGCCGACATTGCCCCCCGAGCCGCCGTGGCCGGTCATGTCCATGGCAAGGACCACGAAGCCCCGACGCGACAACTCGATGGCAAAGGGGCTCTGCATCTCCCGCGTGTTGATATAGCCGTGGCTGAGCAGGACGGCCGGCGCGCGCCGGGTCTCCGAGAGGCCGGGCGGCCGATAGAGGAGGCCGGACATCACCGCGCCCTCGGCGGTGCGCCAACGGGCCTCCGACACCTGGACCCCGCCAGGAGTCTGGACCAGGGCGGCGAGGATCGATCCTGCAGCAATCAGGGCGGCGCCCAGGGCCGCCAGACGATAGCGCATCTTGGGTTCCCTCCCCCGAGGACCGCCGCGGAATCCCGCAGGAACGGCAGAAGCCAACTATGCCCGGGTGACGACCACTGGGCAATGCGCATACCCTGAAGATGAGGTTTTGGAGATTCGAGCCATGCCCTTTGGTCTGGGCCTTTCCCTGCTGCACCTTCTGATGGTCGGCTATCTCGCGGGTCAGCCGCCCCTCGACCCGGTTCGTCTGCTTCCGCCCCCACCGCCGCCGGGGTCGAGTCAGGAGGCCGTCGATCGCACGGCCGCTGCAGCAGCCCGCGCCGGGGTGGACGGTCCGGCCTGGAAGGCCGCCCTCCGCGAGGCGAACATCCCCAACGCCGACTTCATGCAGACCCTTTCCTGCGCAGTCGGCGTGCAGGTGTCGGCGGAGAAGACGCCAGCGGTCCAGAAGCTCTTCACCTCGGTCACTGCGGATTTCGTCGGGCCGATGGAAAAGGCGAAGTCGACCTGGAAGCGGCCTCGGCCCTTCTCCGTGGATGGCGGACCAGCTTGCGATCCGCGGGTGGCGGCAGGCCAGGGCGACAAGCTCGGCTTCGCGTACCCCAGCGGTCACGCCGGCCTCGGCTGGCTTCTCGCCCTCGTGCTCTCGGATGCGGCCCCGGCCCGGTCGGATGCGATCCGCGCCTGGGGGGCGGATGTCGGCCAGCACAGGATCGACTGCAGGGTGCACTGGCCCAGTGATGTCGCCGCCGGGCGAATGCTGGGTCTGGCGATCTACGAAAGGATTTCGGCGATCCCCGCCTACCAGGCCGATGTCAAGGCTGCAGCCGCCGAGATCGCCAAGGCGGCGCCCATTACCTGCCCGGCAGGCTGACAGGCGCCGCCTGAGCAGGCGCCGGGCCTCGCCCCGCCCTTGCACGGGCATTTGTTTTCCGTTCCGTCATGGCTTGCTGCTAAAACGACTGCCGGGGAAAGGAGGTCCTTTCCCGTCGCGAGGGATCCGTGCCGAGTTCGACCGCCACATTCGCCGTCCGGGGGCAGCGCAGTCTGCTCCGGCAGATCCGCGAGGCCCTGGCCTCGGGCGGGCCTGTCCAGGCGCGGCTGGACATGGTGGTGCGCATCATCGCCCGGTCCATGGTGGCCGAGGTCTGTTCGCTCTACCTTCGCCAGGCGGATGGCCAAATGGAGCTGTTCGCCACCGAAGGCCTGGCTCCGGGCGCCGTTCACCTGACCCGGCTGAAACCGGGCGAAGGCCTGGTGGGCGAGATCATGCGCCTGGGCCGTCCGCTCAACCTGTCGGACGCCCCTAACCATCCGGCCTTCTCCTACCGTCCCGAGACGGGGGAAGACCCCTTCCACGCCTTCATGGGCGTCCCCCTGCTGCGGGGCGGACGGTCCATCGGCGTGCTTGTCGTCCAGAACCGGACCGAGCGCATCTACTCCGAGGACGAGGTCGAGGATCTTCAGATCATCGCCATGGTTCTCGCCGAGATGGTGGCCGGCGGCGAGCTGGCGGCGGAGGCGCCCCTCCAGAACATCGATCTGGTTCCGAAAAAGCCCGAACGGCTGAAGGGCGCGCGCCTCGCTGAAGGCCTCGCACTGGGCGTTGCGGTTCTGCACGAGCCCCCCGTCGCCCCCTCGGATCTTCTGGCCGAGGACGTCGCCGCCGAGGAAGAAAGGCTGCGAAAGGCGATCACCGATCTTCAGGCCCAGATCGACAGCATGCTGGATGGTCAACATGGACTGGTCGAGGCTTCTTACGAGGTTCTCGAGACATACCGCATGTTCGCCCATGACCGGGGCTGGAGGCGGTCGCTCGAGGACGCCGTGCGCAACGGCCTCACCGCGGAAGCGGCCGTCGAACGGGTCCGCTCCGAGCACCGGGCCCGGTTAGGCCAGGCGCGCGATCCCTATCTCAGGGAGCGGCTGCACGATTTCGAGGATCTGGCGGACCGCCTTCTGAGACATCTGGCTGGCGATGCGGGCCTGGCCCGGGAGTTGCCTGAAGACGCCATCCTGATCGCCCGGAATCTCGGCCCTGCAGACCTTCTGGAGTATGACCGGACGCGCCTGAAGGGCCTGTTGCTTGAGGAAGGCTCCGCCGCCAGCCACGCAGCCATCGTGGCCAGGGCCCTTGACATTCCCTGCGTGGGGCGGCTCGCCGGCCTCCGGGACAAGGTGTCGGAGGGCGACACTGTCATCGTCGACGCCGAGACCGCTGAAGCCTATCTGAGACCCCGCGCCGATGTGGTGGGGGCGCTTCGGGCCCGCCTCGACATTCGCCGCCAGCGACGCGCCGAGTTCGCCCGGCTGCGCGACCGTCCGGCAGTAACCCGGGATGGCGCGAAGATCAGTCTACTGATGAACGCCGGTCTGGACGTCGATCTGGACATGCTGGAGGAGACGGGCGCCGAGGGAATCGGTCTCTTCCGGACCGAGTTCCAGTTCATGGTCGCTGAGGAGATGCCGCGGCTTAACGCCCAGACGAACCTCTACAGCCGGGTCATGGACGCCGCTGACGGCTTGCCCGTGACTTTCCGGACCCTCGACCTCGGGGGAGACAAGGTCCTGCCCTACATGGAGGCCGAGCGCGAGGACAACCCGGCGCTCGGCTGGCGCGCCGTTCGGATGGGGCTGGACCGCCCCGCCCTCCTGCGGCTGCAACTCCGGGCCCTGATCGCCGCCGCCAGAGGACGCCCGCTGAAGATCATGTTTCCCCTGGTCGCCAGCGTTGATGAGTTCAGGGCCGCGCGGGCTCTGGTCGATCAGGAGGTCTCCTGGGCGCTCCGTCGCGGGCGGCCGGAGCCTGCGCGTCTGGACGTCGGCGCCATGATCGAGGCGCCGTCGCTGATCTGGCATCTCGACGCCCTGCTTCCCATGACCGACTTTGTCAGCGTCGGCACCAACGATCTGATGCAGTACCTGTTCGCCGCAGATCGTGGAAATCCGCGTGTTTCAGACCGATACGACCTCCTCTCGCCTCCGGCGCTGCGGGCCCTGGAAATGATTCAGAAGGCCTGCGCCGACACGGGCACTCCCGTTTCTGTCTGCGGCGAGATGGCGGGTCGACCGCTGGAGGCCTTTGTTCTGGTGGCGCTGGGGTTCGAGGCCTTGTCGATGCCGCCGGCCGGAATTGGACCGGTCAAGCAAATGGTTCTCTCCTGCGATCGGGCCGCGGCCCGAAAGGGCATTGAAAGCCTCCTGCGCAGCACCTCCGGGTCCATTCGTAACGAGGTGGAGACCCTGGTCCGGAAGCTCTACCTGAACGTCTGAACGACGCGTGATGAGCGGGTTTGGCCCGCCATGCCCGCCGTGCTATCGCCGAGTTGCGTTCGGGGATGATCTCACACATGGCCGATGAAGGCGTCGTTGAAGGGCGGACGACAGCGTCGGATGCGCAGGTGCTGAGCGGCGGCGAGCACGTCGGGGCCGCCTTGCGCGCCGTTCGAGAGGCCAGAGGTCTTGCAGTGGAGGATGTCGCTGCGCTTACACGAATTCGACCAGCCTACGTTCAAGCCCTGGAGTCCTTGCGCCTGCGGGATTTGCCGAGCCGGCCCTTTGTGATTGGGTATGTGAGGGCCTACGCTCATGCGCTGGGACTTTCGGGAGACGCCGCCGTCGGGCGGTTCAAGGCTGACGATCCTGACACGAATGACGCCCTTGGCCCTCCTGGAGGCATCGGCCGCTTCTCGCAACGACGCCTTCGACCCCTGATACTTGCCGGACTGCTGATCCTGTCGGCGATCATCGTCTGGAACCTGATCCGGCGGGTGACTTTGCAGGGTGAGGACCGCCCCCGGGCGCCTCTCGTCACGGCTGCGCCAATCGCGGCGACGCCGAAGGGCCCCATGACCCTGGGCTCGCCACTTCCGGCCCCGGTGGAGTCGAACGCGCCCCCAGCCTATCTGACTCCGGGTCTGGAGAGCGAACTGTCTGCAGGCCTTCCCGAAGGGGCCATATCGGAGGAAGATCCCACCCTTCTGGATCTGGGGGAAACCTTTTCGCCCCGCGGCGCGATCTACGGTCCGGATGCGTCCGGTCGACTGGTGCTGCAGGCGCGGAGACCCACCACTCTGATTGTTTGGGGACCCGGCCGCACAGCCTGGTTCGCACGGCCCCTGGCGACGGGCGAGGCCTATCGGGTCGAGCCGTTCCGCGGTCTGTCCTTTGAGACGGTGGAAGGCGGGGTGATCGCCGTCTATTTCGAGGGTCGGGCGCGCGGCGCCTTGCCGGCCGGACTCACCCCCTCGATGGTCCTGACCACCGCAGCCAAGCGCTGACCTGCCTTCGCAGTTCTCTTTTGTTGCCGAAACTCCTATAACCCGGGCGTCCCGGACGTGATAACCCGGCGACGAGAAACATCCTCGAATTCAGAAGGATAGACCATGTTGCGAACCGAAAGCCGGTTGCCGTATATCGGGACGTGATCCAGAGCGATGGCCGATCCTCACCTGCTACGCCCCTGGCGCACCATCGTCCGCCGCAAGAGCCGAAAGATCCGCGTTGGCGCCGTCGAAGTCGGCGGCGATGCACCGATCAGCGTCCAGTCCATGACCAACACCCAGACGGCGGATGCGGCGTCGACCATCGACCAGGTGCGGCAGCTCGAGGAGGCCGGGGCCGACATCGTCCGCGTGTCCTGCCCGGACGAGGCCTCGACCGCCGCCTTGTCCCAGATCGTCAAGGCGGCCAGGGTCCCGATCGTCGCGGACATCCATTTCCACTACCGGCGGGGGATCGAGGCGGCGAAGGCGGGGGCCGCCTGCCTGCGCATCAACCCTGGCAACATCGGCAGCCCGGAGCGGGTGCGCGAGGTGATCCAGGCGGCCCGCGACCACGGCTGCTCGATCCGTATCGGCGTCAACGCCGGCAGCCTGGAAAGCCACCTTCTGGAGAAGTATGGCGAGCCCTGCCCCGACGCCATGGTCGAGAGCGCCCTCGACCACGCGCGGATCCTGCAGGACCACGACTTCCACGAGTTCAAGATCAGTGTGAAGGCCTCGGACCTGTTCATGACCGTGGCCGCCTACCAGATGCTGGCCGAGGCCATCGACTGCCCCCTGCACATCGGCGTCACCGAGGCCGGCGGCCAGAGGATCGGCACGGTGAAGTCCTCCATCGGCATGGGCGCCCTGCTCTGGGCCGGGATCGGCGACACCCTGCGCGTGTCCCTCGCCGCGGACCCCGTCGAGGAAGTCAAGGTCGGCTTCGACATGCTGAAGTCCCTGGGACTGCGGCACCGGGGAGTGAACATCATCGCCTGTCCGTCCTGCGCCCGTCAGGGGTTCGACGTCATCAAGACGGTGGAAACGCTGGAGACCCGGCTGGCGCACATCGCCGCGCCCATGAGCCTATCCATCATCGGCTGCGTGGTGAACGGACCCGGCGAGGCCCTGATGACCGACGTCGGGTTCACCGGCGGCGGCAAGGGCGCGGGCATGGTCTATCTGGCCGGTAAACCCGACCACAAGATGGACAATGACCGCATGGTCGATCATATCGTCGAACTGGTGGAGCGTCGCGCCGCCGAGCTTGAAAGCGCGCCCGAAAGTCCCACCTGAACTGACTGCCGCGGCGGGTCCGTCGATGGCGAACTGAAGCGCCGCCTGCAGGGCCGGACCCGGCTTTACGAGGCGTGGCTTCGCAACAAGGAGAGAGCCATGTCCGCGGACGGCAACTGGAAGATCACGATCAACACCCCGATGGGCGCTCAGGAAGTGAACGCCTCCATCACCACCAGCGGCGACACCTTCACCGGCAAGACGACCGGCCGCATGGGCGACCAGGACATCAGCGGCAAGGTCGATGGCGACAAGCTGATCTGGTCCTCGGCCATCACCAGTCCCATGCCCATGACCCTCGAGTTCGAAGCCACCGTCAGCGGCGACAGCCTTTCGGGCAACGTCAAGCTCGGCGCCTTCGGCAACGCCTCGCTGAGCGGCGTTCGCGTCTGATCCGGATCCGGATCGCGGGCGACCCCCGGCGGGTCGCCCGCGCCTTCGCCGGCCGCCCCGGGATTTGGCAAGCCGAGCGCGGCGGGCTAGAAGCCCGCCTCAGCTGACCCCCTGAAGCTCCCGCCCCGTGCGACTTCCCCACGCCCGACTCGACCAGGTTCTCGGCCGTTTCCACGAGAACGAGGCCCGGATGTCCGCCGCAGCCGACGGCGCCGAGATCGTGCGCCTGTCCCGCGAGCACGCCGAGCTCAAGCCCGTCGTCGAAGCCGTCCGCACGCTGGAAAAGGTCCGCGGCGAGGCTCCGGAACTGGAGGAAATGGCGGCCTCCGGGGACGCCGAGATGTCGGCCCTGGCCCGTGACGAACTCGAAGCCCTCAAGGCCCGCCTGCCCGCCCTGGAGCGCGAGGTCGCCCTCCTGCTGGCCCCCCGCGACCGCGACGAGAACGCCTCGGCCATCCTGGAAGTCCGCGCCGGGACCGGCGGCGACGAGGCCGCCCTCTTCGCCGGCGACCTGTTCCGGATGTACCAGCGCTACGCCGCCCTGCACGGCTGGCGGGTCGAGATCGACTCCGTCTCCGAGGGCGAGGTCGGCGGCTACAAGGAGATCATCGCCTCCATCACCGGCGAGGGCGTGTTCGGCCGGCTGAAGTTCGAGAGCGGGGTCCACCGGGTCCAGCGCGTGCCCGAGACCGAGGCCGGCGGCCGGATCCACACCTCCGCCGCCACGGTCGCCGTCCTGCCCGAGGTGGAGGACGTGGACATCGAGATCCGCGAGGCGGACCTGCGCATCGATACCTACCGGTCGTCGGGAGCCGGCGGCCAGCACGTCAACAAGACCGATTCCGCCGTGCGCATCACCCACATCCCCACTGGGATCGTCGTGACCTCCTCGGAGAAGTCCCAGCACCAGAACCGGGCGCGGGCGATGAAGGTCCTGCAGGCCCGGCTCTACGACATGAAGCGCGAGGCCCTCGACGCCGCCCGGGCGGACTCCCGCCGCAGCCAGGTGGGCTCTGGCGACCGCTCCGAGCGCATCCGCACCTACAACTTCCCTCAGGGGAGGGTCACGGACCACCGGATCAACCTGACCCTCTACAACCTGGCCAAGGTGCTGGAGGGCGAGGCCCTGGACGACATCATCAACCCGCTGATCGCCGAGGATCAGGCGGCCCGGCTGGCCAGCCTCGAGGCGGAGTTCGCCTGATGGAAGCGCTGATCACAGGCCTGTTCCGGTATCCCGTGAAGGGCTTCTCGGCCGAGCCCCTCTCCGAGGCGGAGCTCGCACCCGGCCGCGCCATCGCCCAGGACCGGCGCTGGGTGGTCGAGAACGGGCCCTCGGGCTTTGACCCGGACGCCCCGAAATATGTCCCGAAGATGAAGTTCGCCGTCCTGGCCGCCCATCCTGTGGTGGCCGCCGCCCGCACCCGGGTGCGGGGCACGGACATCTCGGCCTCGGCGCCCGGCCGGCCGGACTTCCAAGGCGACCTGGCCGTCGAGTCCGGGCGCGCGGGGTTCGGCGGCTGGGTCCGGGACCTCCTGGGCGAAGACGCCCGGGACGGCGTCCGCGTCCTGCAGGCGCCGGACTACCATTTCCTCGACCACCCCGCGGGCCACGTCTCCATCATCAACCTGGCCAGCGTCCGCGACCTCGAAGCCCGGATCGGCAAGCCCGTGGATCCCATGCGGTTCCGCGCCAACCTCTATGTCGAGGGCTGGCCGCCCTGGGTGGAGAACGACTGGAAGGGCCGGAACCTGCTGTTGGGCTTCGCCCGCGCCACGGTCTTCGCCCCCATCGTGCGCTGCGCCGCCACGGAGGTGGACCCGCAGACGGCGGAGCGTGACCTGCCCCTCGTCGAGCACCTGTTCGAGCAGTATGGCCACCGCGACTGCGGCATCTATGTCCAGGTCACCCATGGCGGGACGGTGCGGGTGGGCGACGCCTGCAGCACGCCGGGCGATCCGGACGCCTCCCGATGAGCCGCAACCTCCTGCAGGCCTGGCAAGGCGCGCGGTCCCGGCTGGAGGCCGCCGCCGTGCCCGGCCCGGTCATCGACGCCCGGGTCCTGGTGGAAGCCGCCTGTGGCGTGACCCGGGCCGACATCGTTGGCGATCCCTATCGCGAGCTCGACGCCGAGCAGTCGGCGCGCCTGGACGATTACCTCGAGCGACGCATCCGACGGGAGCCGGTCAGCCACATCCTGGGCCGCCGGGGTTTCTGGAACATCATGCTGGGGGTCACACCGGACGTCCTGACCCCGCGGCCGGAGACCGAGGTCATCGTCGACCAAGCCCTCAGGCTGTTTCCCGAGGGCCGCCCCTTCCGTATCCTCGACCTTGGCGTGGGCTCGGGTGCGATCCTCCTGGCCATCCTGGCCGAACGGCCCGCCGGACGCGGCCTGGGGGTCGACGCCTCCGAGGAGGCCCTCGCCGTGGCCCGGGACAACGCCGCCAGCCTTGGGATCGCTGGCCGGGTCGCCCTTCTGAGGGGTGACTGGACGGCGGGCCTGACCGACGCGGACTTCGACCTGGTGGTTTCCAACCCCCCGTACATCGCCACCGGGGTCATCGAGACCCTGGAGCCGGAGGTGCGGGTTCATGAGCCGCGCCTGGCCCTCGACGGCGGACCCGATGGTCTGGACGCGTATCGCATCCTGGCGCCGGAAATCCTGAGGGTGCTGCGACCCGGCGGCCGGTTTCTGGTGGAGATCGGCTATGACCAGAAGACCGTCGTTGAAACCCTCTTCCGCAAGTCTGGCGCCCTGGAGGTCGAGACCCTGCCTGACCTTTCGACCCATGACCGCGTCGTGACCGGCGTGAAAAAGCCCTTGGAAACTGTCGGCTGAGCCGCTAGACGGGTGCTCGGTCTCCACTCAAACCGTCGACGCCATGGACCGCCTGACCCTCAGGTTCGGGCCCCGCGCCGGCAGGCCGTTCCGTGCAAAGCGTAACGCCAGGCGCCGGGTGGAATGACGGGGAACTTATCACTTCGGATCATCTGCGCCGGGAGGGACCCGGCCGACAGGCCAGAAGAACAGCCCTAGCCCGTACACACTGATGGCGGGTCGGCGGAACGGCGGGACATGAGAGATTTCAAGGGCATGAAGCGTCAGCGCGGTCGCAATCGCAGCTCCGGTGGCAAGCCTCAGCAGCACAATGCGAACCGGGCCCTGGAGTCCAACGGTCCTGAGGGGGTCAAGGTCCGGGGCAACGCCCAGACCGTCTTCGAGCGCTATCAGCAGCTTGCCCGCGATGCGACTTCGTCGGGCGATCGTGTCCTGGCGGAAAACTTCCTGCAGCACGCCGAGCACTATTTCCGCCTCATCCGGGCCATGCAGCCGACGCGGCCAGCGTCGGAGATTCTCGGCCGCGACCAGCTCAGCTCGGGCTTTGACGTCGATTTCGAGGAAGAGCCCGGCGAGGCTTCGGAAGCCGAACCGGCCGAGGCGGAGACGGAGCCGCGCGAACGCTGGCGGGATCGGGACGATCGCCGGGATCGCTTCCGGGATCGCGACGACAGGAGCCGCGACGACCGTCAGCGGGACGAGCGTCCCTGAGATGAGCGACAAAGAGATGAGCGCCCCCGAGACGAGCGCCAGAGAGACGAGCGGCCGCGGAACGATCGCTCCGAAGGCGGCCGCCGTGAGCGCTGGCGGGATCGTGACGACCGGCCCGAGCGCCCCGACATCGTGAGGGAAGAGCGGCCCGAGCGGGATCCCCTTGCCGTTGTCGAGCCCAGCGGCGGAGCGATCGCGCCGGTGGCGGTGGACCGCAGGCCCTCCCCCACCCTGCGCAGCGAGGACGGGGCCGAAAGCCAGGCCCCCGACTTCCTGCGTCCCCGGCGCCCCCGGGCGGAGGCCGAAGGCGAGGAAGCCCGTCCTGCCCGCCGCCGTCGCGCGCCCAAGAGTTTCGAGGGCGAGGGCGGCTCTGCGGGCGAGGACTGACCGCCCCTGCGGTTGCGTGAGGCGGGCATCAGGTCTAGCCATGGCGGATGGCCCACGACTGCGGACATGACGACGGCATCCGGCAGGGTCTTGCCGGCCCAGGCCTGGCCACGGCGCTGGCAGCGGCCGAGTCGCGCTGCGCAGAGGCGCGGGAGCGTCTGACCGCGCCGCGTCGCCGGGTTCTGGAACTGCTCCTTTCGGCCGATGCGCCGCTGAAGGCCTACGACATGATCGCCGCCTTCGGCGGGCCGGGCGCGCCAGCCAAACCGCCCACCGTCTACCGAGCCCTCGACTTCCTGGAGAAGCTGGGCTTCGCCCACCGCATCGAGAGCCTGAACGCCTATGTGGCCTGTCGGATCGAGGGCGGGGCCCACCGGGCGGCCTTCCTGATCTGCGAGTGCTGCGGCGCGGCGCGGGAGTTCGAGCCCGGCCTGGACACCGGCCTCGCCGCCGCCGCCGAGGCGGGATACTCGGTCCGCTCCCTGACCCTGGAAGCCCGCGGCCTCTGCCCCGCCTGTCGCGCCGCTTGAGCGGGCTTCGCGGCCATGATCGAGGTCACCCCCGAGATCCTCATCCCTGAGGACGAGATCAGCGAACGGTTCATTCGCTCTGCAGGCCCGGGCGGGCAGAACGTCAACAAGGTCTCGACCGCGGTCGAACTGAGGTTCGATGTCCGCAGGTCACCCTCCCTGCCGAACGACGTCGCCGTCCGGCTGATGAAGCTGGCGGGCCGTCGCCTGACCCAGGACGGGGTGCTGGTGCTTAGCGTCACGACCCACAGAAGCCAGGAACGGAACCGGGCCGAGGCCCTACAGCGACTGGTGGAGCTGATCCGAAAGGCGGCCGAGCCGCCGCCGCCGCCGCGCAAGCGCACCCGTCCCACCCTGGCGTCCAAGGTCCGGCGGTTGGAAAGCAAGGTCCGACGGGGCGGCGTGAAATCCTTGCGCGGAAGGATTCGGGGCGAGGACTGAGCCCCCAGGCTCCACCCTCTGAGCCGACGCCTTCAGCCAGTTTTATAGAGACACGTTATGCCTTTATTGTAGGCAAGAATAGAATTTTCATTCTCATAATCGCCCATATTGAGCCAAATTAGACACCTTTTTCTTCGTATTCACGCCTATGGTTCCCTTGGCGTTGGTCTTCCGGAAACGCCCAAGAAACAGCCCGCCTCAAGGCGCGAAGGATCAGGCCTCCGCCGGATCTGAGCGGTCAGGGGGTGAGCTTGTGGAGGTAGGTCGATGACGGTCGCCAGTCGCATGACGCTCGACCACATCTACAATTCCGAAGGCGGCCGTGTCTTCATGACCGGCATCCAGGCGCTCGTGCGGCTCCCGCTGGTCCAGAGGCGACGGGATCGCGCGCGCGGTCTCAGCACGGCCGGCCTCATTTCGGGGTACAGGGGCTCGCCCCTCGGGGCCTACGACCAGCAACTCTGGAAGGCCGAGCCCTATCTTCGCGACCACCAGATCCGGTTCCAGCCGGGACTGAACGAAGACCTCGCCGCAACCGCCCTCTGGGGCGCCCAGATGCACCGGGCCTACGGTCCGGCCAGAGTGGATGGGGTCTTCGGCGTCTGGTACGGAAAAGGCCCCGGGGTAGACCGCTGCGGCGATGTCTTCCGAAGCGCAAACATGCTGGGCACATCGCCGCTGGGCGGCGTTCTGGCCGTTGCCGGTGATGATCACGCGGCCCAGTCTTCGATCTTCCCCCACCAGACCGACGGTGTTTTTCAGTCCACCCTGATTCCGATCCTCCAGCCCGCGAGCGTGCCCGAAATCCTCTCGCTCGGGCTCGCCGGGTTTGCGCTGTCGCGTTACGCCGGGCTGTGGGTGGCCATGAAGACGATCGCCGAAGTGGTGGAGAGCGCCGCCAGCTTCGACCTGCCGGTCACCGATCCCGACTTCGCGGCTCCGGAAGAGCCTCTCCCCCCGCACGGGTACAACTGGGATCCACGTCTGCAGTGGCCTTCCCAGCGTGAGGAGCTGGAGCGCCGCATGATCGAAGAGCGGATTCCCGCCGCGATCCGCTGGGCCGCGGCGAACCGTCTGGATCACCCCGTCATCGGAGATCAGACCGCCTCGCTCTGCATTGTGACCGTCGGCAAGGCCCACCAGGACCTGATGCAGGCCCTGCAGAACCTCGGGATCGGGGACCGGGAGGCCAGGGCCCTGGGTCTGTCCGTCTACAAGGTCTCGATGAGCTGGCCCCTGGCGATCGAACCCCTGATCGCCTTCGCCGGGCAGGCTGAAGAGATACTGGTGATCGAGGAAAAGGCTCCAATCGTCGAAGACCAGATCAAGGCCGCGCTCTTCCACAGTCGCCGCAGACCCGCCCGGATCACCGGCAAGACCGACGAGAGGGGCCAGCCGCTCCTGCCCGCGGTGATGGAGCTGTCCCCCTTGAAGGTCGCGCAGGCGCTCGCCGGTCGGATTCCTGGGGACGCGGCCGGGATTCAGACGCGACTGACCGCTCTGATCGATCGCACCCGCCGGGAGGCGGTCTCCGCCTTCCCCGCCCGGAAACCTTACTTCTGTGCGGGGTGCCCGCATAATCGGTCGACCCGCACCCCCGACGGCTCGATCTCCGGAGGCGGAATCGGCTGCCACGCCCTCGCCCTGTCGGTTCCCGAGCTGAAAACGTCCGTCTTCAGCCACATGGGAGGAGAGGGCGTTCAGTGGGTTGGCGCTGCACCCTTCTCGGAGACGCCGCATATCTTCCAGAACCTCGGTGACGGGACCTACCAGCATTCCGGCCTGCTCGCGATCCGGGCGGCGGTTGCCGCGGGCGCCAACATCACCTTCAAGATTCTCTACAACGACGCCGTGGCCATGACGGGCGGTCAGCCCGCCGAGGGCGCGATCAGTCCCCTCGGGATTTACAGCCAGCTGCTTGCGGAAGGTGTCGGCGATGTCCGGCTGGTCAGCGACGACCCGGACCGTTGGCCCGTCCTGCCTGATGGCAAGCCCGCGGCGAGTCGGGACGATCTTGAGGCGATCCAGCGGGAACTGCGCCAGGTCCCCGGCGTCACTGCTATCCTCTATGAGCAGACCTGCGCCGCCGAGAAGCGCCGCCGCCGCAAGCGAGGCGCGCTGCCCGATCCCGGCCGGCGGCTGTTCATCAACCCGCGGGTCTGCGAGGGATGCGGGGATTGCTCGGTCCAGTCGGGCTGCATAGCGATCCAGCCCCTGAAGACCGATGACGGGGTCAAGCGGCGGATTGATCAATCCGCCTGCAACATGGACTTTTCCTGCCTCGAAGGATTCTGCCCCAGCTTCGTGGAGGTCGAGGGCGCCGCCCTGCGCAGGCCGGATCCCGCCCGGACCCTGGCCCTGGAGGCGATGAGGTTCGCCGATCTGCCGGATCCCGCCCTGCCGGAGCTTAAGGCGCCGGTTAACATCTATGTCGCAGGCATAGGTGGGCTCGGCGTCCTCACGGTCGGCGCACTCCTCGGGTCCGCCGCCTATCACGACGGACTGATGGCGAGCGTCCTGGACTTCACAGGGCTCTCCCAGAAGAACGGGTCCGTCACCAGTCAGGTCCGCATCGCCGCCCCGCAACACCCCATTCCCGCGGTGCGCATCGGTGACGGGGAAGCCGACCTTCTGCTCGGCTGCGATGCGGTCGTCGCGGTCGGCGAAGAGGCGCTTCGAAAGTTCGCCGCCGGGCGGGGCGCCGCCGTTCTCAACACGGAGGAAACCCCGACCTCCGACTTCGTCCGCGACCGGGACAGTTCCCTGCCCTTCCGGGAGATGATCGACACCGTGATGGCGCGCGCCGGCGAACGCGGGTTCGCTTTCAACGCGACCCGGATCGCCGAAGCCCTGTTCGGCGACAATCTGGCGGCCAACACGCTGATGGTCGGTTTCGCCTGGCAGAAGGGTCTCCTGCCCATGTCGGCCGCCGCCATCGATGCGGCGATCGAGGCGAATGGAACGGCCGTCGACCTGAACAGGAGGGCCTTCAGGTGGGGGCGGCTCGCCGCCCTCGACCTGCACGAGGTGCAGACGCTCGCCGGCCTCGTCGAGCCCGAGCCGACCGATCGGCCCGACCCGGACGCCAGCCCCGTCGAACGCTGGGCCGCCGAGCTGGAGCGCTATCAGGACAGAGCCTATGCGGCGCGGTTCCGCAACCTGATGGAGACCGCCCGCGCGGCGACGGCTCCGTACGGTGAGACGGGCGCCGAACTTCTCTCCGCCATCACATCGAACGCCTTCAAGGTCATGGCCTACAAGGACGAATACGAGGTGGCCCGCCTGTACAGCGAGCCGCAGTTCAACGCGGCGCTCGAAGGCCAGTTCTCCGGGTACCGGCGGTTGTCGGTCTATCTGGCCCCGCCCCTGATTTCGCGCAGGGACAGGTTTACGGGTCGCCCCCGCAAGGTGAAGTTCGGACCCTGGATGTTCCGCGCCATGACCCTGCTCGCAAAGGGCAAGCGGCTGCGCGGAACCTGGCTGGACCCCTTCGGCCATACCGCCGAGCGGAAAGCCGAAAGGGCGCTCAGGGACGCCTATCTCGCCGACATCGCCTTCGGCTTGTCGCGTCTGTCGCCGGAGACCCTGGAAGACATGCTCTCCCTCGCCCGACTGCCAGAGGATGTGCGGGGGTTCGGTCCGGTCAAGGAAGCCGCCATGGACCGGTTCGCCACCGCTCGCGCCGACATTCGCACCCGGCTCATCTGAGGCGCGCCGCAACCTTCCCCTGAACAAGATCCGTCCATCGCCTACCCTGGAGACCCCGATGTTCGACACCCATGCGGACTTTGCCGACCACGCCCTCATCACCGCCCGTCAGGAAAGGGCGAGTGGGCTGAAAGCCATCATCGTCGTGCACAACGAGAACCGCGGGCCTGCGATCGGCGGTTGCCGCATCCTTCCCTATCCCACCCTGGACGAGGCGCTCCGCGATGTGCTGCGGCTCTCCCGGGGCATGACCTACAAGACCGCAATCGCCGACATTCCCTATGGCGGCGGGAAGGCGATCATCATCGCCGACCCGAGGCGGGAAAAGACCGAGACCCTGCTCGAGGCCATGGGCGATTTCGTCGAGAGCCTCGCAGGGCGCTACATCACGTCCTTCGACTCCGGCACGACGCTGGAGGACGTCCGGGTGATCGCACGCAGGACACGCCACGCCGCCGGTTTCCTGCCCGAGGCCGGAAACGCGTCGGGCTCAACGGCCCTCGGGGTCTATCACTGCATGCGCACGGCGGCCGAAAAGATCTGGGGTTCCGCCAACCTCGCCGGCCGCAGGGTGGCCATTCAGGGCGTCGGCAATGTCGGCGACCGTCTGGCCCGCATCCTGGCGCGAGAGGGCGCTGAACTTGTCCTTGCGGACACCGACGGCAAGAGGGCCGAAGCCCTGGCCGCAGACATTGACGCCCGGGTCGTCGGCGACGAAGCGATCCTGCGCGAGACCTGCGATATTCTGGCGCCCTGCGCGCTGGGCGGCGTTCTGTCCTCGGCGACCATTGCGGACCTTAGGGCCAGGGCCGTCGTCGGCGGCGCCAACAACCAGCTGGCGGGCCCCGAAGATGACGCCCGTCTGGCGAAAAGGGGCATACTCTATTGCCCCGACTACCTCGCCAACGCCGGCGGGATCATCAACCTGCACTATCAGAGATCGAAGTGGGATCCCGCCGCCGTGGATCGGCATGTCGCCTCGCTTGGCGAGACCTTCCGTCAGGTGATCGCGCGCTCGGAAAGCGAGGGGCGACCCACCGGTGAGATCGCGGATCGCATCGCAGAGGAACGCTTTACCCGCCGGACAAAAGCCCTCGAAGGGGCGCGGTAGTCCGGTTCCCAGGCCCCGGTGAGGCTGAAGGTGGCGACCCGGGGCGTCGAGACGTGGCGGGGCGAGGACTGAGCCTCGCCCCCATCCGTCTCAGTGAACCTGGGGCCGGCCGATCTGCAAGCCCTCGGACCCGGTCGTCACGGCGATGACCGAACCATCCACCAAGTCGCCGGCCAGCAGCTTGCGCGCCACCGGGTCGACCAGGTCCTTCTGGATCACGCGCTTGAGCGGGCGGGCGCCGTAGACCGGGTCGTATCCCTTGTCCGCGAGCCAGGTCATGGCCGCGTCGTCCAGGGCCAGGGTCATCCGACGGTCCGCCAGCAGCTTTTCCAGGCGGCGCAGCTGGATGCGGACAATGTTGTCCATCTCCGCCCGGCCGAGCCTGCGGAACAGGATGATCTCGTCCACCCGGTTCAGGAACTCCGGCCGGAAGTGGCCGCGGACCACGCCCATGACGTCGCTGCGCACGGCCTCGACATCCTCGCCCTCCTTCTGGGCCGCCAGGAACTCGGAGCCCAGGTTGGAGGTCATGATCAGGAGGGTGTTGCGGAAGTCCACCGTCCGGCCCTGGCCGTCGGTCAGGCGGCCGTCGTCCAGCACCTGAAGGAGGACGTTGAAGACGTCCGGGTGGGCCTTCTCGACCTCGTCGAACAGCACGACCTGATAGGGCCGGCGGCGCACCGCCTCGGTCAGGGCCCCGCCCTCGTCGTAGCCGACATAGCCGGGAGGCGCCCCGATCATACGGCTGACCGAGTGCTTCTCCATGTACTCGCTCATGTCGAGGCGGGTGATGGCGGACTCGTCGTCGAACAGGAACTCGGCCAGGGCCTTTGTCAGCTCCGTCTTCCCCACGCCCGTCGGGCCCAGGAACAGGAAGGAGCCGATGGGCCGCGACGGATCCTGCAGGCCGGCGCGGGCCCGGCGAACGGCGTCGGACACCGCCTCCAGGGCCTCTTCCTGGCCCACCACGCGTCCGCGCAGGGAGTCTTCCATGCGCAGCAGCTTCTCGCGCTCGCCCTCCAGCATCTTGTCGACGGGCACCCCGGTCCAGCGGGAGACGACGGCGGCGATCTGGGCGGCGTCGACCTCCGGGCTGACCGCGTC
>JBJTFE010000096.1:0-20593 GCA_046093265.1 Phenylobacterium sp.
TATCATAATACCGCTTAGTCACGCCAACCCGCTTCAGGGTCCGGTCGCAGAAGCGACGGGTGGGCTTGTAGGCCGTATCGACCATCAGCAACTCATCGCCCGACTGGAGGAGCGCAAGGAGAGCGCCGGCGATGGCGGCGACGCCGCTGGGATAAAGCTCCACAGCTGCGGCGTGTTCCAGGTCGCACAGCGCGGCCTTAAGAGCCTCGTGCGTCCCAAGGCCGCCCCTGCCGTAGGTGACGAAGGCGTCATCGTCATATACCGCCGCTGCATCCGGCAGGAGCACGGTGGAACCTTTCTGAATGACCGGGTTCACAGTGCGCGCGCCGCCTTTCGAAGGCCCTGGCGGATGGATCAGGCGAGTGGGCGGTCTCATGCGTCGCCGATGACGACGTCACCGCCCTTCGCGCCGCCCCACTCGGACCAGGACCCGTCATAGACGGCCGCGGGATGTCCCAGGACCTCCAGGGCAAGGGCCAGGACGGAGGCGGTGACGCCCGAGCCGCAGGTGGCGATGACGGGCCGGGCGAGGTTGACGCCGGCCGCTGTGAACTCGGCCGTAAGGGCGGCGGGCGGCTTGAGCGCGCCCTCCGTCGTCAGCAGTCGGTCGAAGGGCAGGTTGAGCGCGCCGCGCATGTGACCCGATCTGAGACCCGGCCGCGGCTCCGGCGCGTCTCCCCGGAACCGTGCGGCGCTGCGGGCGTCGACAACCTGGGCGGACCGTTCGGCCAGGGCCCGTCCGACCTGGGACAGGTTCCGCAGACGCTCCGGCGAGAAATCGGTCGTGCTGGCGACGGGTTGAGGGGGCGGGAGCGGACCAGTCTCGAGAGCAAGTCCCGCCGCCTTCCAGGCGCGAAGCCCGCCGTCCAGCACCTGGACACGCGGATAGCCCATGACCTTCAGGGTCCACCAGACCCGGGCCGCAGACCGGATGCCGAAGCTGTCATAGACGACGACCCGGAAGTCGGGCGAAAGACCTAGCGCCCCGGCCGCACTGGCGAAGGCCTCAGGCGACGGCAGCGTGTGGGGCAGGTCGCTGGAGGTGTCGGAGATCGCGTCAATGTCGAAAAAGACAGCGCCCGGAAGCCGTTCGCTCGCAAACTCGTCGCGCCCGGACCTGCCTTCGGCGGGCAGGAACCAGCTGGCGTCGATAATCCGAAGGTCGGCGGCGCCCAACAGTGACGCCAGCGCCTTGGGGCGGATCAGAGGGGGCAGGCTCACGACAGCCAATCCGGCGTCGGAAGCCCGCGCTCCCGAAGGAACCCGGGGTTGTAGATCTTGCTCTGGTAGCGGGCGCCCTGGTCGCACAGGATAGTCACCACGGTATGGCCAGGACCAAGGTCACGCGCCATGCGGATGGCGCCGGCGACGTTAACGCCGGTCGATCCTCCCATGATCAGCCCCTCGTGGGTCGCCAGGTCGTAGATCACCCGCAACATCTCCTCGTCCGGCACCTGATAGGGCATGTCGACCTTCAGGCCCTCGAGGTTGGCCGTGATCCGCCCCTGGCCAATGCCTTCCGAGATTGAGGTTCCCTCCGCCTTCAGTTCACCATGGGCGTACCAGTGATAGAGCGACGCCCCCATTGGATCCGCGAGCCCGATCCGGACGGAAGACTTGCGCGCCCGCAGGGCTTCGGCGACCCCGGCCAGGGTGCCTCCCGACCCGACCGCGCAGATGAAACCGTCGATCCGCCCACCGGTCTGCTCCCAGATCTCCGGACCTGTCGTCTCTGCGTGCGCCTGGCGGTTGGCGACATTGTCGAACTGGTTGGCCCAGATCGCGCCGTTGGGCTCGGTCCTGTTCAGTTCCTCCGCAAGCCGGCCTGAATAGCGGACATAGTTTTCGGGATTGGAGTAGGGGACGGCGTCGACCTCCACCAGCCCGGCGCCGAGGAGCCGGATGGCGTCCTTCTTCTCCTGGCTCTGGGTGCGCGGAATGACGATCGTGGTGCGGTACCCCAGGGCCTGGCCGACCATGGCCAGCCCGATGCCGGTGTTTCCCGCTGTCCCCTCGACAATGCGCCCGCCGGGACGCAGGAGACCCCGGCGCTCGGCGTCCCGGATGATGTACAGGGCCGCGCGGTCCTTCACCGACTGGCCGGGATTCATGAACTCGGCCTTGCCAAGGATCTCGCAGCCCGTCGCCTCGCTGGCGCGGTTGAGACGGATCAGCGGCGTTCCGCCTATGGCTTCAAGGACATTCCGGGCGATGGTCATGCCGCTATCCAGGACCTGGCCGAGGACGGCGCCATGCCCGGCTCAAGCCCGCGAGAGGCCAAGCTGGATGACATCGGTGCGACGGGTCCGGAAACCCGCCTCGCAATAGCTGAGGTAAAAGTCCCAGATCCGGCGGAACCGCTCGTCGAAGCCGAGCCGGCGGATGTCATTCCAGGCTGTGGCGAACTTCTGCTTCCAGGCCGCCAAGGTTACACCGTAATCAAGGCCGAAACGATCGGGTTCGCTCCACGTCAGGCCGGCCTGACCGGTCTCACGCCTCAGGCGTTCTTCGGAGATCAGCATGCCGCCCGGGAAGATATAGCGCTGGATGAAGTCCGCTCGCTTGCGGTAGCCCTCGAAGAGATCGTCCTGGATGGTGATGATCTGCAGGCCGGCGCGGCCCCCGGGTTTCAGGCGATCATGGACAGCCTTGAAATAGGTCGGCCAATACTTCTCGCCGACCGCCTCGAACATCTCGATGGAGGCGACGCGATCGAAGGATCCTGTGACGTCCCGATAATCGATGAGGCGGATGTCCGCCTTTTCGGCGAGGCCCGCCTCGAACATCCGTTGGCGGGCATAATCGTACTGTTCCCGGGAGATCGTGATGCCGGTCACCCGCGCCCCGATCTCGCCGGCTGCGAACTCAGCGAAGCCGCCCCAGCCGCAGCCGATCTCCAGCACGGTCTGGCCTGCCGACAGATCCATACGCTGGACAAGCGCTCCATACTTCGCCTTCTGCGCCGCCTCGAGGTTGTCAGCCCCGGCCTGGAACCGGGCCGAAGAATACGTCATGGAAGGGTCCAGCCAGCGCGAATAGAAGGCGTTTCCCAAATCGTAGTGGGCGTGGATGTTCCGCCGCGACCCCTTGCGCGAGTTGGCGTTGAGGAGGTGTCCCAGGAAGTTCAGCACACCCACCAGTGGGTTGCCCTCCGTCACCTCGGTCAGGTTCTGGAAGTTCAGACTGAAAACCGAAAGAACGGCGGTCAGATCCGGGGTCTCCCACTCTCCGGCGGCGTAGGCCTCGGCGAAGCCGATGTCACCGGCCAGCAGAGCGCGGCGGATAAACCGGAAGTTACGGATCCGGATGATGGCCGAGGGGCCACCCGCCTCCGAGCGCACGCGCAGGGCGCGACCGTCCGGCGTCACGAACGTCACGTCGCCGGCCATCCAGCCCCGGGTCATGGTGTCGAGGGCCGAGCGGAAGATTCCCGGAAGCCCCTTGAGCGCAGGCGCTCGCCTCACGGCCCCGGGATGAACGGCGAGGGTGTTCAGACAGATTTCCTGGGCAGACGACACGTCCTGCGACTCCTGAGCGTTTCCGGCGAACGGCCGGTATGGACAGGCGCATTTCCGGCTTGTGCAGCTCTTCACCGCACGTCACTTAACGCCCTTGGGTCCACACTCGTCTCGCAGGAGCGCCGAATTGTCCAGCCTGAACGCTGTCGTCGAACTCACGCCGCCGTCCGGGCGTACTGTCCGGATGGGCAATCGCGAGCGGCTGACGCTGATTGCAGGGCCCTGCCAGCTGGAAAGCCGGCAGCACGCGCTTGAGACCGCCTCCATGCTGGGCGAGATCGCCCGCCGGCTGGACATTGGCCTCGTCTACAAGACCTCCTTCGACAAGGCGAACCGCACGTCCGCCCGAGCCGCACGCGGCGTTGGCCTGAAGTCGGCCCTTCCGATCTTCGCCGAAATCCGCGAAAGCCTGGGCCTGCCGGTCTTGACCGACGTTCACGAGCGCGAGCAATGCGCCCCTGTGGCGGAAGCGGTCGACATCCTCCAGATACCCGCCTTTCTGTGCCGGCAGACGGACCTGCTGGTCGCCGCCGCCGAGACTGGCCGGGCGGTTAATGTCAAGAAGGGTCAGTTCCTGGCGCCCTGGGACATGAAAAATGTCATCGCCAAGATCAGCGGCGCGGGGAATCCGAACGCCCTGGCGACGGAGCGCGGCGTGTCCTTCGGCTACAACGCCCTGGTGAGCGACATGCGGGCTCTGCCGGTCCTTGCCGAGATCGGCTGTCCGGTGGTGTTCGACGCCACCCATTCGGTCATGCAGCCGGGCGGGCAGGGGGACAGGTCGGGTGGGCAGAGAGAGTTCGTGCCCGTCCTGGCGCGGGCGGCTGTGGCCGTGGGAGTGGCGACCGTGTTCATGGAAACCCATCCGGATCCGGACCATGCCCCGTCGGACGGCCCCAACATGGTGCCCTTGGCGGAGTTTGAAGGCCTGGTGAAGGAATTGCTCGCCTTCGACAGCCTCGCCAAGCGTCAGGAGGACTGACCGTAATGGAGTTCACCGCACTCCAGAACCTGATCGAGGCCGCGTCGGGCGTGCGCGTCGTGTGTGTCGGCGACGTCATGGTCGACCGTTTCGTCTATGGCGACGTGACCCGGATTTCTGCGGAGGCGCCCATTCCCGTGCTCGCCAGACGGCGCGAGCTTGTGATGCTCGGCGCCGCTGGAAACGTGGCCCGGAACGTCTCGGCCCTGGGCGGGCAGGTTGCGCTGGTGGGCGTCATCGGCGCCGACGCTGAGGGTCGGGAGGCCCTGCGTCTGGTTGGGGATGACGGACGAATCGAAGGCGCCCTTGTCACGGACACGACCCGTCCCACGACCCTGAAGACCCGTTTCGTGGCGGGAGGTCACCAGCTTCTTCGCGTCGACGTGGAGGACGCCGATCCGGTTTCCGCGGAAACCTCCGCCCGCCTCGCGCGGGCTGTCCGGGACGTGGCGGCCGGAGCCGGGGTTATCATCCTGTCCGACTACGGCAAGGGCGTCGTGACGGATGAGGTCATCACTGCCTGCCGGAACTCAGGTCTGCCTGTCCTGGTGGACTCCAAGGCCCGCTCGTTCCAGCGCTACGGCGCCGTGGACGTCATCAAGCCCAACGCTTCAGAGTTGGCCCACGCCTCCGGCCTCCCGACAGGAACGGACGCCGAGGTCGAGGCCGCCCTCGCCCTAGCCCTTGAGCTCTGCGAGGCCCGCGCCATCCTTGTTACGCGGGCGGCTCAGGGCATGTCACTTGCGGTGCGAGGCCACTCGGTCCGTCACTTTCCGGGATCGCCCCGGGAAGTCTTCGACTCGTCTGGCGCGGGCGACACCGCCATCGCGGCGCTCGGCGCCGGTCTGGCGGCATGTCGTCCGATGGATGAGTCGATCGGATTCGCCCTCCTGGCCTCCGGGATCGCCGTCGGGAAGATCGGAACAGCAACCGTGACGCCCGACGAACTGATCGAGGCCACCCTTGCCGCGCACACTGCGGCGGTGGAACGCAAGATTGCGACCCCGCGACGAATGCAGGATGAGGCTGCACGCTGGAGATCAAAAGGTCTTCGTGTCGGATTTACAAACGGTTGCTTTGATATTCTGCATCGCGGTCATGTGGCGTATCTGGCGCAAGCCCGGTCCTGGTGCGACCGTCTGATCGTGGGTGTGAACTCCGACCGCTCCGTGCGCGCGCTCAAGGGCGAGGGGCGGCCTGTCAACGATCTGGAGAGCCGGGCCCTCGTGCTGGCGGGGCTGGCCAGCGTCGACCTGGTGGCGCCCTTCGACGCCGATACGCCCATCGACCTGATCCACGCCGCCCGTCCGGACGTTCTGGTCAAGGGCGCGGATTACGCAGAGTCCGAGGTCGTTGGCGGCGAGCTGGTCCGCGGCTGGGGCGGCGAGGTTCGGCTCGCCGCCCTCGTGGACGGCTATTCAACGACCGCCGCCATCCGCCGGATGGGCGGGGAGGGGAAGGCATGACCCGCAGGATCATCTTCGTCACCGGCGGGGCCGGGTTCATCGGCTCCAACATCGTCGCCAGGCTGGCGGCGGACCGCAGTCTTGACGTGGTGGTCTGCGACCGCCTGCGCGAGGCGGACCTCGGGAAGTGGCGCAACCTCGCCAACCACGCCATCGGCGACTTCGTCGCGCCGGAGGACATGTTCGACTGGCTGGAAAAGCGCTGGCGGGACGTGGAGGCGGTGGTCCACATGGGCGCCGTCTCCTCGACGACAGAGCTGGACGCCGACCGGATCATACAGACCAATTTCGGTCTGAGCCGCGACATCTACCGCTGGTGCGCCGACCGCCAGAGGCGCCTCATCTACGCCTCGTCTGCGGCGACCTATGGCGACGGCGCTCTGGGCTTCGATGACAGCGACGATTTTGAGAGCCTCGCGGCTCTGCGCCCTCTGAACGCCTACGGATGGTCCAAGGCCCTGTTCGATGTCTTCGCCGCGCGCCAGGCGGCCCGGGAGTATGCGCCGCCCCAGTGGGCCGGCCTGAAGTTCTTCAACGTCTACGGCCCGAACGAGGGTCACAAGGGACCGATGAAGTCGGTCGCCGCACAGATTTGGCCCTCGGTTCGCGACGGGCAGGAGGTGCAGCTTTTCCGCTCCTATCGCTCAGGCGTGCCGGACGGTGGCCAGAAGCGCGACTTCGTCTATGTCCGGGACGTGGCGGATGTCGTGAACTGGTTGCTTGAAAATCCAGGCGTGAACGGAGTCTACAATCTTGGGTCAGGGCAGGCGCGTACGTTCGAGGACCTTGCCAGGGCTGTCTTCGCGGCGGCGGGCAGGGCGCCGCAAATCAGCTACATCCCGATGCCAACGGGTATCCGCGACCGCTACCAGTACTTTACGGAAGCCAGGATGAACCGCCTCGCCACAGCGGGTTACCAAAAGGATTTCACGTCTCTGGAGGCGGGTGTCGCCGACTATGTCCAGGGTTTCCTCGCCACCGAACACCCCTATCGATAGGACGCGCCTTGCCGCCGCCCCGAGAGACAGCGCCAGGAGTCGGAGTGACCGGTCGCCGGCGCGTCAATGTGGGGCTCTGGCTGGTCATCGCCGTCTTTGCGCTTCTCGCCGTCTTCGTTTTCATAAGGCGTGACGACATCCGCCTGGCCGCGATGGACCCGGGCAAGCCCTTTCAGATCTACACGCCCCCGGCAGCACCGGATTATGACCGGGCCGAGGCCTGGGCCCTTCTGCCGGGCAGGGGCGGGCGCTCCGGCGAGGCCGATGTCCTCTTTCTTGGCCCGACCACCTATTCCGGTTCGGAGCACTGGAATGGTCCGATCGATGATCCCGAGGCGATAGAGGTCTTCCGCCGCGTTGTGGCGCCAAATCACGTCGGCCCCTTCGCAGGCCTGGGACGGGTCTTCGCCCCGCGGTACCGGCAGGCGGGGCTGTACTCCTTCACCACCCTGAGGGAGGACGCGCGTGAAGCCAGGAAGTTTGCGTATGTCGATGCAGAGGCCGCCTTCCTGAACTTTCTGGCCCGGTCAGGTCCCGGCCGACCCATCATCATCGTGGGTGTCGAGCAGGGAGGCGCCCTTGCGGCGCGCCTTCTCCAGGAGTTTGCCGATCGTCCCGCTCTCAAGGATCGAATCGTCGGCGCCTGGCTCGTCGATACGGTGGTCCCCGCCGACCAGCCGCCCATGCCCCCATGCCGGACGGCGGAGCAGACGGGCTGTCTAGCCGCCTGGGCGTGGGCCTATGAGGATGAGGCCCTCCGCTCCCGTGACCTGCAGGACCGATCTCTCGTCTGGTCCGGCCCGGAACTGGTCAACCTCGGCGCGCGAAGGCCGCTTTGTTACAACCCCCTGCTCGACGCCACGACCGACGCGCCTGCCCCTACGCGCCTCGCCCGCGGCGCCACCAATGCGACGGGTCTGGAGTGGGGCGCGCGCCCTCCCTTTGTCACCCGCCAGATCAGCGCCCGGTGCGTCCAGGGCGTGCTCAGGGTTTCGCGTCCGGAAGCGCGCATGTTGCGCCCTTCCGGCTCCTGGGAGGATCGCCTGCGAACACCGGGGTTCAACCTTTTCTACGCCGACGTAGAAGCCGACGCGCAGAGGCGCATGGCCGCCTACAGAACCCTCAGGCGCCCTTGAGCCCCGTCTCGGGACGCCAGTCGAACAAGGCCTGCAATACTCCAAGCGCCTTGCCTCTCTCGGTGGCGAGTTCAGGATCGCGGGCCAGGATCAGGCGGGCGTCGTCGCCCGCCGCCAGGATCAGATCGCGGTGGACGAAGGGGTCCACGAAAACATAGTCAGGAAACCCGGTCTGGCGCAGCCCAAGGGCGTCGCCGCCGCCCCGGAGCTCCAGATCCGTTTCGGCGATCGCAAACCCGTCATCCGATCGACGCAGAACGTCGAGGCGTCGTTGAGCCGTCTCGGAGAGCGGAGCATCATAGAGCAGAACGCACGCGCTTTCGCCGCGACCCCGGCCGACCCGGCCGCGCAGCTGGTGAAGCTGGGCCAGGCCAAACCGCTCCGCCTGCTCGATCACCATGATGGTGGCGTCCGGTACGTTCACGCCGACCTCTACGACGGTGGTCGCGACGAGAACCCTTACCCGCCCGGTGGCGAAGTCGGCCATCACCGCATCCTTTTCCGGTGCAGGAAGCTTGCCATGTACAAGTCCGACCCGCGCGCCGAGGCGCGCCTGAAGGTCGAGGGCGCGTTGCTCCGCCGCCTTCAGGTCCACAACCTCGGACTCGCTCACCAGTGGGCAGACCCAGAAGGCCTGTGCACCGCCCATGACGGCGGCGACCAACCGGTCCTCCACTTCCGCAAGCCGGGTCATCGGTGCGGCCCTGGTCGCGACCGGCGTTCGACCCGGCGGCTTGGCGACAATACGGCTGACATCGAGGTCGCCGTAGACGGCGAGTTCAAGGGTCCGCGGAATTGGCGTCGCCGACATCGACAGAAGATGGACGGCCTCACCCTTGTCCAGCAGCCTCTGGCGCTCTCCGACCCCGAAACGATGTTGCTCGTCAATCACCACAAGGCCCAGCCGGGCGAAGCGGACCTCGTCCTGGAACAGCGCATGCGTGCCGATCACAACTAGTGCCTGACCAGAGGCGATCCGCTCGAGCTTCTCGCGTCTGACGGCGCCCCGGTCGCGACCGGTGAGAAGGAGGACATCGACGCCTTGCGCGCCGAGCGGCCCTTCAAGGCTTTCGAGATGCTGCCGCGCGAGGATCTCAGTGGGCGCCATCAACGCCCCCTGCAGCCGAACGGCGGCGGCGTCGGCAAGGGCCAGCATGGCCACCACGGTCTTGCCGGAGCCGACATCCCCCTGCAGCAGCCGGCTCATCCTTTGTCCCGAGGTCAGGTCCGCGCAGATTTCCCGGCGAGCCGCCTGCTGATCCGGCGTAAGGGTGAAGGGCAGGGCCGCGACGAGCCGCTCCGATAAACCGGAAGGGGGCAATCGCGACGCCGGCCGGGATCGGCGATACGAACGTCTTTGCGCCATGGCAAGCTGGTGGGCCAGCAGTTCGTCGTAGGCAAGACGGCTTCTCGCGGATGCGTCAGGCGAAAGATCCCCCGGCCGTTCCGGCGAATGCATCTTGCGGAGCGCCTCCCGCCAGGTCGGAAAACCTCGGCCGGCCCGCCATGCCGGATCCTGCCACTCCGGAAGGTCGGGAACCTTCTCCATGGCGGCCAGGACCAGCCTCCGGACCTGCCGGGAGGTCAGGCCCCCGCCCGCCGGATAAACCGCCTCGATCTCCGGAATCTCACGGAGCCCAGTCTCGGCGACCACATAGTCCGGATGGACCATCTGAAGATTGACCCCGAACAGCTCGACGCGTCCGGAAACCCATCGCTTCGCCCCCGGCGGCAATCGAGCTTCAAGCCCGCGTGCAGACGCTCCGAAATAGACCAGGTCCATCTGGCCCGTTGCGTCGGTGACCCGGACCCGCGTCGGTTGCTGTGCGGAGCGGGGGCGCAGGTGCGCCTCTACCGTGACGAGGATCGTGGCGGTCTCCTCGGGGCGCACCTCGGCCAGGGTGCGGCGGGGCCTCGCAACCAGGCCATGCGGCGCCAGAAAGACAAGATCACGAACCCGCGGACCTGCAATTTTCGACAGGGCGGGGGCAATGCGCGGCCCCACGCCCTTAAGGCTCTCGATCGGGACGAACAGAGGGTAGAGACTTTCGGGCCGCATGGGTCCTCTTCCGACCGCGGCTGGTCAAGCCGACCGCTGCGCACTATACCCGCCGCACCACATGACGATCCATGACGAAACACGCCTGAAGAGGCTCTCATTCCGCGCCTGGAGGCGTGGATTTCGCGAAGCGGACCTGATCCTGGGTCCTTTCGTGGACGCTCATGCGCGCCGACTCAGCGGCCGTGAGCTGGATGCGCTTGAGGACCTGCTGGGACACCCGGATCAGGATCTCTACGCCTGGATCGTCGAGCGTGAGGCCGCACCGTCGGACATCGATCCGGAGATCCTGGCGAAACTGCAGCGCTTCCGCGATGAGGTGTACAAGCTGCCCGGGGCCTTGCGTGGGAGCTGACGGCGCCGAGAGGCCCGGACCGACGGGTTTTCGGCGATTGGCGGAGGAACCCGGTCGTCTCGAGATCACGGGGGCGCCAGAGGGCTTCGACGCCCTGGTCTTCGCCGACATCCTGCGTCGGAGAAAGGGGCCGGGTCTGTTCATCGCCCGCGACGGCGCCCGGCTATCGGCCTTCGTGGAGACCTTCCGTTTCTTCGGTCAGGGAATCGAGGTCCTGGAGGCGCCCTCCTGGGACTGCCTGCCCTATGACCGGATCGGTCCGTCCGCCGGCGTTTCCGCGCGGCGGATGGCCGCCCTTGCGCGTCTGGCCGGGACGGACCTGACGCAAGCGCCTATCCTGGTTGCGACCACAGCCGCCGGCGCCAGCCAAAGGCTGCCCCCAAGGTCGGCGCTCACTGGCGCCGGTTACTTCGCGCGCGTCGGTCAGGTCGTTGAGACACCGGACCTCGAACGCTATTTCGCAGTGAATGGATATCACCGGGTCTCGACGGTTTCGGAGAAGGGTGAGTTCGCCATCCGCGGCGGCGTGATCGATGTCTTCCCCACGGCCTCGAGCGAGCCGGTCCGCCTCGATCTCTTCGGAGACACGCTCGAATCCATCCGCATCTTCGACCCCGAGACACAGAGGTCGGTCAGACAGGCGACGGAAATCACCCTTCCGCCCGCCAGCGAAGTTCTGCTGGATGCCGAAGCGATCTCGCGTTTCCGGAAGGGATATGTCGAGGCCTTTGGCGCCCCGGCGGGCGATCCTCTTTACGAAACCATCAGCGAAGGTGGACGGCGCGCCGGCATGGAACACTGGCTGCCGCTCTTCTACGGCGAACTCGAAACCCTCTTCGACTACCTGCCCGCGAACGTGCTGATCGGGATCGACTCTCTGACAGAAAGCGCCATCGGCGAGCGTTACGCCCAGGTCGCCGACGCCTTTGACGCGAGGAACCAGTCGGATCGTCGAAGCCAGTATCGTCCGCTCGAACCGCAAAGCCTTTATCTTCCGCCGGACGCATTCATGGCGCGGCTGGCCGAGCGGAGCGTGCGGGCCTTCAGCGCGCTGTCCGGAGAGCCCGGCGCGCACACCGTGGACATGGGTGCTCGGACGGGACGTTCCTTCGCCGCCGAACGACGCCAGGACTCCGTGAACCTGTTCGAGGCCGCCGCTTCCCACGCCAAGGCGCTTGCTGACAATGGCAAACGCGTGCTCCTGGCCTCCTGGTCGGAGGGGTCTTCCGAGCGGCTGGGTCTGATGCTCGCCGATCACGGAATGCCCCCCGCGCGCCTCGCGCCCTATTGGGATGCAGCCAAGGCCGCAGACCCGCAGGTCCCGCAGCGTGTGGTTCTTCCCCTTTCGGCCGGATTCGAGACCCCCGATCTCGCAATCATCGCCGAGACCGACATTCTGGGCGACCGGCTGGCGCGGGCAGGCCGGCGTCGCCGGGCCTCCAACTTCCTGGCCGAGGCCTCGGCGCTCACGGCCGGAGATCTCGTCGTCCATATCGACCACGGCATCGGGCGTTACCAGGGTCTGAAGACCCTGGACGTGCAGGGCGCTCCGCATGACTGCCTGGAGCTGCAATATGGCGGCGAGGCCAAACTCTTCCTTCCGGTCGAGAATATCGACCTGCTGACCCGCTACGGGGCTGAAGGCGATGCCGTCATCCTGGATCGCCTGGGTGGCGCGGCCTGGCAATCCCGCAAGGCGAGAGCGAAGGCCCGTATGCGCGATATGGCCGAGGGTCTGATCCGGATCGCTGCGGAACGGTCCATGCGGGAAACAGAGGCTCTGTCCCCCCCGTCGGGCGTCTTCGAGGAGTTCTGCGCGCGCTTCCCCTTCGAGGAGACTGAAGACCAGCTCTCCGCGATCGAGGACGTTCTCGAGGATTTCGCATCCGGCCATCCGATGGATCGGCTGGTCTGTGGAGATGTCGGCTTTGGCAAGACCGAAGTGGCTCTGCGGGCGGCCTTCGTCGCCGCCATGAGCGGCCTGCAGGTCGCGGTGATTGCTCCGACGACGCTTCTGGCCCGCCAGCACTTCCGGACGTTCAGCGATCGTTTCCAGGGTTGGCCCTTGAAGGTGTCCCGTCTGTCCCGCCTGACGCCTCTGCGGGAGGCCGCTGAGACCCGGGAAGGTCTGAAGAAGGGCGAAATCGAGGTCGTCATAGGAACCCACGCCGTTCTTTCGAAACAGGTCGAGTTCGCCCGGCTCGGTCTCGTCATCGTCGACGAGGAACAGCATTTCGGGGTCAAGCATAAGGAAAAGCTCAAGGAGCTTCGGGCCGACGTACACATGCTCACCCACACGGCGACGCCGATCCCGAGGACGCTGCAGATGGCTCTGTCCGGCATCCGCGAGATGTCGATCATCGCCACGCCCCCTGTCGACCGGCTCGCGGTGCGCACCTATGTCACGCCATTCGACCCGGTTGGCGTACGCGAGGCCCTGCTTCGGGAGAAGTTCCGCGGAGGTCAGGCCTACTATGTTGTCCCAAGGCTCTCGGACCTCCCGGAAATCGAACGTTTCCTGAGAGAGCAGGTTCCGGAGATCCGCTTCATCGTCGGTCATGGCCAGATGGCGCCGACCCAGATCGAGGCGGTGATGACTGCATTCTACGACGGGGAGTCCGACGTCCTGCTCTCGACGACCATCGTCGAGAGCGGCCTGGATATCCCTACCGCCAACACCCTGATTGTTCACAGGGCGGACATGTTCGGCCTGGCTCAGCTTTATCAGCTCCGCGGTCGAGTGGGACGGGCCAAGGCCCGGGCCTACGCCTATCTGACAACCCCGGCGGAAAAGCAGATCACCCTGTCGGCGGAACGGCGTCTTAAGGTTCTGCAATCTCTCGACAGCCTGGGAGCCGGGTTCCAGCTCGCCAGCCACGACCTCGACCAGCGGGGCGGCGGAAATCTGCTTGGCGAGGAACAGTCCGGCCATATCCGCGAGGTTGGCGTCGAGCTCTATCAACAGATGCTGGAGGACGCCGTCGGCGAGCTCAAGGCCCGCGGCGAAGACGGACATCCGGCGGATCGCGGCTGGAGCCCGCAGATCAATACCGGCGCGGCCGTCCTCATTCCCGAGGCGTATGTTCCCGATCTGAATGTGCGGCTCGCCCTCTACAGGAGACTGTCAGATGCCGAGCAGGCCTCGGACCGGGAGGCGCTGGCGGCCGAACTCATCGATCGCTTCGGCCCCCTGCCGGCCGAGGCTGCCCAGCTTCTCAAGGTGGTCGGGATCAAAGGGATGTGCCGGCAAGCGAACGTCTCAAAGATCGACGTCGGTCCGAGGGGCGCGATCGTGAGTTTCCGCAACGACGAATTCGGCGACTCGGCCAGGCTGATCTCCTACGTCCAGAAGAACGGTGCGTGGAAACTGCGCCCCGACAGCAAGGTCGTGATCAAGGGCGAATGGGAGACGCCGGCGCAGCGACTGGACGCGGCGGACATGATCCTGAAGGTGCTTTCCAGACTGGCGGCGTGAGCACGCGGGCTCAGGCGTCGCCCAGCGCAAGCTCCGAAACCCTCGACAGCGCCTGCTCAAGCTGCCCAGGATGACAAACCTCGAAAGCGTCAATGTCGAACTCGAGCACCAGAGGTGCGCGCCCCTGGCCGGCGTCGAAGGCTGTGCGGCTTATCACCGCGGCGATGCGCTCGGCCACGGCCTGTGCGACGTCCGCAGGGGTTCCCGGCAGGGCGACGCCAAATCGATCCGGACCCAGTCTGGCGGCGCAGTCTTCAATGCGAACCAGCCTTGAGACCATGGACCCGAGCTGTGGGAACGCCTTCTCAAGCCAGCCTGATCGACGGGCCTCTTCGACCGCCTCTGTGGGTCGGATGCGCAAGGCGCAGAGGCTGAGCGGTCGATCCCGCTCAGCTGAAGAGGCGCGGAGCCTCTCAATGTGCCGGTTAAAGACTTCGGGAGTGAACAATCCCGTATCCTTGTCCATCAACGGAAGGGACCGTGCGCACTCGAGTGCGGACCTGATCGTGGACTGCCGCCGACAGTTACGCGCCATCTCGATGAGGCGAAGGGCCACATCGGCGTCCGGCGTACTCGCATAGGCGATGTCGGAAACGCCCCGCCCGCATGCCTCTGCGGCCGTCATCGTCTCTGGGTTCTTCAGATAGAGGAATATGGGTATGTGGTAGAGCCGGCTGTTCCGCCGCATGCCGACGGCGATCGCGCTTGCGCTGTCCGACGATTCCCCGCCCCAGAGAACGACAGCGTCGAATTCGGACGCATGGAGGAAGTCGAAGGCCGTGTAGCTTGTGAAGGCCCCGACAACACGGGCGCCGAGGGCCTCAAGGCTGTTGGAAAGGCCGAGGAACTGCGGATTGGGCTCTCCAATTGCTAGGATCCGCAGCGGATCCGGATTGGCCTCGGGGTCCTGGAGTCGGACTCCCAGCTGGGAAAATGTCTCCTGTCTCAGGCGAAACGCCTCTTCGGCGAGGGTAGTCCGCAAGAGGTTCTCAAGCCGTGCGGCGACCTGTGTCGGGGACACCGGCGGCAGGAGACGCAAATCAAAGGCGTCCCCAGGAGCCTGTGCGCCCGGGGCGCCGATCCCGACAATCGGGATCCGTCGAGGCGCAGCGAGGTCGCGAAGGCGACGCGCCAAGGCTTCCGCGTCGTCGTCGCCTTCGGTCGCATCAATGATGACAGCCTCTACGCCCAGATCGGAAAGGGCGGCCTCAGCCGCGAACGGACCCCGCGCGGTCACGGTCCGCCATCCCATCTGGTCGAGACCCTCAGAGAGCGGGCCGGCCATCTCGTCGTTCCGGGCGGCGATAAGAATGCGAGCCTGTGGGATCATGATCATCCGATGACGGAGTTAGCGGGCGACATTCAGGGGCGACAGGCCAGCCCCAGGAACTGTAAGCTGCGGTGACTCGGGAGTTCTGGACAGTCTCTTTTGTGGAGTGACATCGTGGGCGTGCTCGCAGGTCAGACCGCTATTGTCACGGGAGCCTCCGGCGGCCTGGGCGCACACTTCGTCCGGCTTCTCGCCGCGGAGGGCGCAGCTGTCGCCCTCACGGCGCGGCGGCTCGACATGATTGAGACGCTCGCGGGCGAGATTGCCGGCGGTGGCGGCAGGGCCATGGCCCTGCGGCTGGATGTGGCTGAAGCCGAAAGCATCGCCCCGGCGTTCGGCGAGATCGAGGCGGCGCTGGGGCCGGTTTCCATCCTCATCAACAACGCGGGCGTCGGCGGCGAGGGCCTTGCCATCGACCTTTCCATCGAGGACTGGGACAGGACGTTCGCCGTGAACACCCGCGGCGTGTTCTTTGCAGCGCAGGCCGCCGCCCGACTCATGATGGCCAACGGGACTGCCGATCGTGCGGACGCGCGGATCGTCAACATCGCGTCCGTCGCCAGCCACACGGTCCTGCCCGGCCTTTCGGCTTACAACGCTTCCAAGGCTGCGACGGCCATGCTGACCCGAAGCCTTGCGCGCGAGTGGTCGCGCCGCGGCGTCGCCGTCAACGCCCTATGCCCGGGCTACATCGAGACTGATATCAACAGCTTCTGGTGGGGAACCGAGGGCGGCGAGAAGCAGTTGAAGCGGTTTCCCAGGCGGCGACTGATGGAGGCCTCTGACCTCGACGCCGCCTTCATGATGCTTTGCGGTCCCGCCGCGCGGGCGATCGCCGGCAGCATCATCACCATCGACGACGGCCAGAGCCTGCCCGGCGGCGGCTGACCTTGCCTGACCCAGCGTCAGCGCGGCAAACTCGGTCGTTGAAAACCAGGGAGACAGACATGCGCCAGGGACCTCTGACGGGCCTCAAAATCATCGAGTTCGCCGGCATCGGGCCCGGCCCCTTCTGCGGCATGCTCCTGTCCGATCTCGGCGCCGACGTGGTTCGCATCGACCGCAAGGGCCAGGGCCGGGGCAGTCCTTCGGACATCACCGCCCGCGGCCGCCGGTCCGTGGGTCTCGACCTCAAGAACCCCGCAGCCATCGAGACCTGCCTGAAGCTGTTCGAGACGGCCGATGTGGTGTTCGAGGGCTTCCGCCCGGGGGTCATGGAGCGTCTCGGCCTCGGTCCCGATGTCGCCCTCAAGCGCAATCCGAAGCTGGTCTATGGCCGAATGACCGGCTGGGGGCAGTTCGGCCCCTACGCCCAGGCCGCCGGCCACGATATGAACTACATCGCCATCACCGGGGCCCTGCACGCCATCGGCGCCGAGGACAAGCCCATACCGCCCCTGAACCTGGTGGGCGATTTCGGCGGCGGCGCCCTCTATCTCGCCTTTGGCATCCTGGCGGGTGTCATCAATGCCCGGGAGACCGGCGAGGGCCAAGTGATCGACTGCGCCATGAGCGACGGCGCGGCCTCGCTGATGGCCATGTTCTATGGATTCAAGGCCTCAGGCGCCTGGACCGAAAGTCGCCGGTCGAATCTCCTCGACGGCGGCGCACACTTCTACGACACCTACCAGTGCTCGGACGGAAAGTGGGTCTCGATCGGCTCGATCGAGCCGCAGTTCTACGCGCTTCTCCTTGAAAAGACCGGAATTTCAGATCCTGCCTTCAAAGCCCAGATGGACCGGGCGGCATGGCCGGATCTGAAGAGGAAGCTGGCGGCCGTGATCGCCACCAAAACCCGCGACGAATGGTGCGCCCTGATGGAGGCGACAGACGTCTGCTTCGCTCCGATCCTAGACCTCGACGAGGCCCCGAAGCACGCCCACAACGTGGCGCGCCAGACCTTTGTGGAGGTGGCGGGCGTGACCCAGCCGGCCCCGGCGCCTCGGTTCTCGAAAACCCCCGGCGTCATCCAGGGGCCGCCCCCGGCCATCGGCGCCCACGACATGGAGGCGCTGAAGGACTGGGGTTTCTCGGACGCCGACCTGGCCGGCCTCAAGGCGAACGGGGCCATCAGCGGCTAGCATGTGGGGGGTCGCCGGCATCCTCTGGCGCAGCCTCCGTCGTCTCTGGGGCCGCGACACGATGCTCTTTGTGGGCGGCGTCTCGTTCTTCGCGATGCTGGCGACCTTTCCGGGTTTGATGCTGCTGGTCGGGGTCTACGGGCTGGTCCTGTCGCCGGAGGTTGCGGCCACGCAGGCGGAGAGTGTGGCGGCCCTCATGCCCGAGGTCGCCCGCGAACTTGTCGGCAGTGAGCTCCGCCGGCTTGCCCACGCGCCGGCAGGGGCTGTGTCCGTCCAGAGCGGGCTGGCCCTTCTGGTTGCGCTCTACGCAGCTCACAGAGGGTTCAAGGCGCTGATCGCAGGGCTCTCATTCGTGCATGATGGGGAGACCCCGCACGGTCTGATCCGCTTCAACCTGCTGGCCCTTGCGATCCTGGGGGCCGCCTTCCTGGCGCTACCAGCCCTTACCGCGGCCTTCCTCGCCCTGCAGGTGCTGGCGGCGGCCTTCGGAATCCGGCTGATCAGCAATGTCGGCCAATGGTTGGGGGCGGGCGCGGGCGTCGTCCTCGCCCTTGCCCTCATCTATCGCTACGCGATGTCCAGTCGTCCCGTTCTTTGGCGCGCCTCCCTCATCGGGGCGGCCAGCGCGGCGCTCCTGACACTGGTCGCCAGTTGGGGCGCCGCGGTCTACGTCAACGCCATCACAGGCCTCGGCGCCGCCTACGGCTCGGTCACCGCAGTGGTCATCCTGTTGATCTGGCTTTCCTGGTCCGTGCAGGCCGTCTTCTTCGGCGGCGCCCTCGCCACCGAGATCGAGCGGAGCCTCGAAGGACTATCTGCTTAGGTCGGTCCCCTGGACACGCGGAAGCGCAGGCAGGGCCCGTCTTCGCTCGCCTCCAGGAGCTGGAACCCCGCTTCCCGCACGAAGTGCGGCACATCGATCCTCGCCATCGGATCGTCGGCCAGGAGGCGAACCACGGCCCCCGCGGCGGCCGTTTCCAAAGCCCGGCGGAGGCGCAGGGTGGGGACCGGACAATGGTGCCCCCGGGCGTCTATCAGGATGTCGCCGTCGTCGGGCCTCACGGGCGGGGGGAGAAGATCTCGCCCAGGCGATCGGGGGTCCCGTCGATGCGCTCCAGCCGCGGATAGCGCAGGCCGCCGTTCCAGGGCACGGAAACCGTACGGTAGCGATCGCCCGACTTCAGGAGCAGGTCGACCTTGCCGGTCGTCCTAGCCTCCGTGACGGCGGTCTTCAGGACGTCTGCGGACCAGGCGCGCCCGTTCACCGCCACCAGCCGCTGACCCGTCGCAAGGCCCGCGCGGAAGCCGGGGCCATCCCAGAGGACATTGGTCAGGTCACCGTCCCGGTTGAGGACCAGTCCCAGGGAATAGGTCAGGTCGGTGATCTTCCGGTCCGCCTCGTTGGCGGAGAAGTAGGCCGTGGGGGTCTCCGTGAAGACTAGCCGCCAGCCACCCCGCTCCAGCCCGTCGAGCGGCGGGCGAACCGCCACCTCATCGACCCTGGCGCGCAGGAAGGCGGCCCAGTCCATGGGCGCGAGGCTGTTGAGCGTGGAGACGACATCCTCGAAGCGATAGGTCAGAACGCCCCAGTCGCCGTCGTTCACCCCGAAGAAGGCGCGGGCGAAGTCGTCGAGGGAGGTCTTCCCGCGGCTCTTCTCGCGCAGCAGGGTGTCGACCTCCAGCCAGATCAGCTCACCTTCCGAGTAATAGTCCTCGGACCTCTGCCAGCTGACCCAGGGCAGCGGCCGACGCTGCGAGATGATGGGATCATTCGTCGTATCCGAGACCGTTCGCCAGGTGCGGCCAATCCGGGACTGATAGACGGCGGCCGTGATGGCGAGGGCGTCAAGGGCGTCCTGCCGGCTGACCAGGCCGGAACGGGCGGCGAGCACATTGCCCCAGTACTGGGTCTGCCCCTCATAGACCCACAACAGGCTGTCGCGCATCGGAGTGTTGAAGGTCGGAGTCCACAGATCGGCGGGGCGACGATACTTGCCGTTCCAGGAATGGGTGTACTCGTGGGGCAGGAGGTCGCGCTCCGGCGCGGATTTTTCCCAGCCCGAGAAGTAGGTCGGCGAGACGGCGTTCTCGCTGGATCGATGATGCTCAAGGCCGATGCCGCCCATTTCATCGGTCAGGGCCAGCAGGAACTCGTAGCGATCGTAGTGCCGGGCGCCATAAAGCCGGTCCGCCTGAACGACGAGATTGCGATGCGCCTGAAGCTGCTCGGGCGTCATTTCGAGGCTCGCCGCTTCGTCGGCGACCATGTTCAGGAACACCGGCGATCGGCCGCCCGGGTCCAGGTCGACACGCTTGTACCAGCGCCCGGCGAACATCGGAGAGTCGACCAGGGTGTCGAAGCTGACCGGCAGGAAGGTGACCACGCCATCGCGGGTGGAGGCGGCGTCGAGGGCCACGCCATAGCCCCAGCCTTTCGGAAGGCGGATGCTCGCCTCGATCGGAATGCGGCGGGTGAACCAGCCAGCCGGGTCGAGCGCCATGCTGTTCCACTGCACGTTCATCATCGACGGCGTCATGACCATCCGGCCCTGACCGGTGGTGTTGGCCGAGACGAACTGGAATTCCAGGTCCAGCGACCGAACGCCCGTCGGGGGATCGACATGGAAGGCGGCGATTTCGACCGGATCGCGCCGCCAGGCGAGCTTGCGTCCGTTGGCCATGATGACGAGGCCTGTGAGCTGTTCCACCTGCGCGGCGGGGGAATGCTTCCCCGGCAGCCATCTCGGATAGAGCAGGGTGACGGGTCCGGGCCCCGCCAGGGGAATGGTCTGGCGCACGCGGAAGATGCGCCGCTCCAGGTCGGTGGCGTCGACCTGGAGCTTCAGGGTTCCTGGATAGGCCTCGTCGCGGGGGGCGACGATGGGCGGCGGAAGGGGCTCGGGCTGGGGCAGAGAGTGCTGTCCCGGCGCGGCGGCGGCGGCGCCCGCACCCAACACCAGGATGAAGGCGGCGGCGATTCCGGACGTGCGAAGGACCACCGTGATCAGCCTGCGTCCTGGAGCTTCAGAGTGTCCCTCAGCTCGCGCTTCAGGAACTTGCCGCTGGCGTTTCGGGGCAGGGGATCTCTCTGCATCCAGACGTACCGCGGCGCCTTGTGCCGGGCGGCGATGGAGGCGCAGTGCGCGCGGAGCTCGTCGGGCGTAGCCGAATGCCCGGGTCGGAGCACGATGGC
>JBJTFE010000097.1:0-2423 GCA_046093265.1 Phenylobacterium sp.
CCGCGTCGCGGACCACCTCCCCCTCACGAGGTGGAGGAATTACAATACCTTAAGTGCACCCCTGCGGGTGAGCTCCCGGCTTAGCCGGGTGAGGGGGCGTGTTGAGGCGCGGCGGCCCCCTCCGACCCGCTGCGCGGTCCACCTCCCCCTCAAGAGGTGGAGGAACTGGGCGGCCTCGGGGGACTGCGGGCGTCTGTCAGGTCTCCCGCGTCGCCCCGGCCTTCCAGAGCACGTCGCCGCGGCCCTGGTCGTTGGCGACCCGGCAGGCCACGAAGAGCAGGTCCGACAGGCGATTGAGGTAGCGCAGGGCGGGCCCGCTGACCGGCTGGCCGCTGGCGGCGAGGGCGACGGCGCTGCGCTCGGCCCGGCGGGCCACCGTGCGCGCCAGGTGCAGGTGCGCCGCCGCAGGGCTTCCTCCCGGCAGGATGAAGGAGGTCAGCTCGCCCAGTCCCGCGTTCAGGGCGTCGATCTCGCGCTCGAGCCGCTCGACCTGCGAATCCAGGATCCGCAGGGCCCGGTCCTCCGCGGGCCCCGGCGGGGTGGCGAGGTCGGCGCCGAGGTCGAAGAGCTCGTTCTGCAGGCGGGCCAGAAGGGGGTCGAGGCCGGTACCGGCCGTGTGCAGGCGGGCGAGGCCCAGGCAGGCGTTGGCCTCGTCTACGTCGCCATAGGCGGCGACGCGAAGGTCGGCCTTGGAGACCTCCGCCCCCGAGGCCAGCCGGGTCGAGCCGGCGTCGCCCGTGCGGGTGTAGATGCGGTTGATCAGGACCATGGCTCAGCCTGCCTGCTGGCGCCACCACAGGGCGGCTGCCAGGATGGCCACGGCGATGGCCTGGGTCAGGACCCGCAGGCGCATGAGCCGGTTGGAGTGAGAGCGGCCGAAGTCGCCGCCCCGGAACAGGGCGTAAAGGCCAAAGGCGAGCGTCACGGCCACGGCCAGCAGGGCCGCCGGGATCAGGTACTTGAAGACGGTGTCCATGGGTGTCCTTTCCGGACGTCTAGTTGGCGCCCTCGAGCAGGCGGCGGGCGATGACCTGGGCCTGCACTTCGCCGGCCCCCTCGAAGATGTTCAGGATGCGGGCGTCGGCCAGCAGGCGGCTCGCAGCCTGCTCGGTGGCGAAGCCGGCCCCGCCATGCACCTGCACGGCGTTGTCGGCGGCGGCCCAGGCAATGCGCGCGGCGGTGAGCTTGGCCATGCCGGCCTCCAGGTCGCAGCGGCGGCCCTGGTCCTTGGCCTCGGCGGCGAACCAGGTCAGGCGGCGGGCGCCCAGGAGCTCGGCGGCCATCATGGCCAGCTTGTTGGCGACGCGGGGGAACTCAGCGATGGGCCGGTCGAACTGACGACGCTGGAAGGCGTAGGCGACGGCCTCATCCAGGGCCGCCTGACCGACGCCGACGGCGCGGGCGGCGGTCTGGATCCGGGCGCTCTCGAAGGTGGCCATGAGCTGGGAGAAGCCCTTGCCGGTCTGGCCGCCGAGCAGGTCGGCCTCAGGGACCTCGAAGCCGTCGAAGGCGATGTCGTATTCCTTCATGCCCCGGTAGCCGATGACGCCGATCTCGCCGCCGCTCATGCCGGGGGCGGGGAAGGGCTCGGCGTCGGTCCCGCGCGGCTTGGCGGCCAGCAGCATGGACAGGCCCCGGTGGTCCTTCGTGCCCGGCTCGGTGCGGACCAGCAGGGTCATCAGGTCGGCCCGGGCGGCGTGGGTGATCCAGGTCTTGGCGCCAAAGACCTTCCAGACGCCGCCGGACCGCTCGGCCCGGGTGCGCAGGGCGCCGAGGTCCGAGCCCGTGTCCGGCTCGGTGAAGACGGCGGTGGGGATGATGGCGCCCGAGGCGATGCCCGGCAGGAGGCGCGCCTTCTGGTCGTCTGTGCCGTGGGCCAGGATCAGCTCTGCGGCGATCTCCGGGCGGGTGCCAAGTGCGCCGACGGCGATCCAGCCCCGGGACAGGGCTTCGGACACCACGCACATGGCGGTCTTGCCCAGGCCCGCCCCGCCCCAGGCCTCGGGCAGGGTCAGGCCGAAGACGCCGAGGCCGGCCAGTTCCTCCAGGAGGGACAGGGGGATCAACTCGTCGCGCAGGTGCCAGCCCTGGGCGAAGGGCGCCACGCGGGTGCGGGAGAAGTCCGTGAACTGGTCCTGGATGGCCTCCAGGGTCTCGTCCAGGCCCGAGGCCTCGAGGGAGGCCCGGCCCGAGACGCCCTCCAGCAGGGCGACAATGCGAGTCTTCACGGCCTGGGAGGCGCCAGGGCGCAGCGCGGCCAGCAGGGGAAGAAGGTCGCCGGTCTCCACGCCCAGGTCGGCGGGGCGGAACATCTCGCCCTGGTTCATGGGCAGGCCGCCGGCCAGCTGCGCGACGTACTCGAAGGCCAGAAGCTGGGCGGGCAGGGCCTCGGCCTCGCCCAGCCGGCCCTCCCCCTCCAGCCG
>JBJTFE010000098.1:0-34882 GCA_046093265.1 Phenylobacterium sp.
CCGGCCGGAGACCGACGGCTTCATCTCGGTCTCGCCACCGACCAACATGTACGACTTCAGCTTCCTGGCGCCCTGCCCGGCCTCAGGCATGATGCTGCATGGCGGGGCCGACACGGTGACTCCCCCTCAGGACGTCGAGAAAGTCGTATCCAAGCTGCGCACCCAGAAGGGCATCGTAATCGATTACGACGTGGTGGAGGGGGCCAGTCACTTCTGGACCGAACATTTGCCGGAAGTCGAAGCCCGGGTCGGCGCCTACCTTGACAGGCGTCTGGCGGAGTCCGACTAGGCGACGCCTGATCAGGCGAGAAAAACCTGCTCGTCCCGGATCGTCTCAATCAGGCGCTCGATGTCGTCGTCGCCCGTGCGCCAAGATGACACGCTGATGCGGAGTGCAGGTTGCCCCTGCCAGATCGTTCCGCCGAACCAGGCACGACCCGATCGTTCAACCCCCGACCGGATCGCAGCCGTCTCGGACTCGCTCCGGCCACGAAAGAGGACCTGGTTGAGCACTGGCCGGTTGAGCACCTCCAGCCCGATCGCCCGCACCCCCTCAGCAATGCGTGCAGCCTGGGAGCAGTGCCGCTCGACCATGGCGCTCACCCCCTCCCGCCCCAGGGTGCGGAGCGCCGCCCACAGCGGCACTCCGCGCGCGCGGCGCGAGAATTCTAGGGTCAGGTTCTTCTGCGCATCGGCGCTGGCGGTGGAATAGGCGGCGTCGCTGTTCATGGCCTGGGCGAGAGCCTCGGGATCGCGGCAGATCGCCATGGCGCAGTCGTAGGGCGTGTTGAGCCATTTGTGCCCGTCGGTGGTCCAGCTGTCCGCCGCCTCGATTCCTTCGGTCAGATGGCGCTTGGCCTGCGAGGCTCGGGCCCATAGCCCAAACGCGCCGTCAACGTGGACCCAGGCGCCGGATGCCTTAGCCAGGGGAATGACCGCGGCGAAGGGATCGAACTCCCCAGTGTTCACTTCGCCGGCCTGCAGGCACAGTATGGTGCGATCGTCCAGCGCTGGCAGCCGATCCGGATCGATCCGACCCAACGCGTCAACCGGTGCTTGGAGGACATGCCGCATACCGAAGCCGAGAAGGCGCAGAGCTTTGAGCAGAGAGACATGCACGGTCTCGGGCACGATCACCCGGATCATGGGCGCGCCTGACAGGCCGTCCACATCCAGGTCCCATCCCGCACGTCGCAGAAGCGCCCGGCGGGCGGCGGCAATGCAGGACAACCCGCAGGCCGTGGCTGAGGTGCCGAACCCCACCGCGCTGCCGCGCGGCAGGTCGAGTATGTCTAGCACCCAGCGGCCCGTTACCCGCTCAAGGGTTGTAGCCACCGGCGAGCTGTTGAATGAGGAGGCGCACTGGTCCCAGGCGATCATCATCCGTTCAGCCGCCGCCGCGGCCGGTAGCGAAGCGCCGATCACGAAGCCGAAATAGTTCGGCCCGTTTGACGCCGTCGTGGCCGGCGAGCCGATCTCGTCCAGTAGGGCGAGGGTTGCCGTAGGGCGACAGCCGGTCTCGGGCAGCGCTTCTTCGAACAAAGAGAGGTTCGCAATCGCGGTTGCATCTGGAAAGACCCGGCGGGTCGCGACGCCGGCGAGATAGGCGGCTGCGCGCGCATCGGCATCGGCCATCAGGGCGGCTTCGGCAGGTGGTGACATGGTCATGGCGGGCCTTCTAGTTCGGGCAGACAGGATGCGGCCAATCAGATTTGGTGGACAAGGGTGTGAAGTTTATTCACAAGTCTGCCATGCCGATCCCAACGCTTCAGACGCTTCGCGCCCTCGATGCCGCCGCGCGCCTCGGCAGCTACACCAGCGCGGCCGAGGCGCTGGGCCTGACGCATGGCGCGGTCAGCCACCGCATCCGGGCACTCGAGGCTGAACTCGGCACGACCCTGTTCGTCCGCCAGGGCAATGGCATGGTCGCCACCCCGGCGGCGATGGCGTTACTGGTCCCCGTGCGCGAGGCGCTGGACCTGCTCACGCTCGCCTTCCCCGCCAGCCGGCCTGCCCGGCTCACCCTGCGGGTCAGTATGCTGCCCAGCTTCGCGTCGCGGTGGCTTACTCCACGTCTCAGGGCGTTCCGCTCCGCCCATCCCCACATTGACCTGCGGATCGATGCCCGCCTCGAACTCGCCGAGATCGGTCCGAACGGGGTCGATTGCGCAATCCGCTATGGGGTCGGTGACTGGCGAGACGTTCGCGCCGAACGGTTAGCCGGGGAGCGACTGTTCCCTGTCTGCGCGCCGGGCTATGCAACCCGGCGCGGGCTCGAGACACCAGCGGACCTCGCCAGTGCGAATCTGCTGCGGCATGATCGGCAGCTATGGAAGCCTTGGCTGCGTGCCGCCGGGCTCGATTGGCCGGAACCCAGGGACGGCGCACTGTTTGCCGATTCTGGCCTGCTGCTCGACGCAGCCATCGCAGGCGAGGGGGTCGCGCTCGCCCGGGAACGGCTGGCGGAAAGCGACATCGCGAGCGGTCGCCTCACGCGTCTGTTCGACATCGCGGCGGAGGACAAGGACGCTTACTACTTTGTACGCGGGCTCGATGCGGGAAAGGCTGCGGTTGATCAATTCGCCGACTGGATCGCCCGCACTCTCGGCTGAAATCGATTCCTCCTAGGCGACCCGGAGGTTCGGGCGCGCGATCCTCCCCCCCGCCATCGGGGCCTTGACGCCGGTGGTTCCCGGATAGGAGATCGGCAGACCTCGCAGGCAGCGCACCGCCATGAAGGCGAACGCCTCCGCCTCCAGGGCGTCGCCCCGCCAGCCGACGCTGTCCACGTCCGCCACGGCGCAGGACAGGCGGTCGGCGAGGGCTTCCATGAGGGCGGGGTTGCGCCGTCCGCCGCCGGTGACGATCAGGCTGGCCGGCCGTGGGTCCGCACGCTCCAAGCCCCGCGCCACCGCCTCGGCCGTGAAGGCCGTCAGGGTGGCGACGGCGTCCGCAAGCTCCAGAGCCTCGGTCGCCTCAGGCGAGAAATCATAGCGGTCGAGGGACTTCGGCGGCGGCTCGGCGAGATAGGGATGGTCCAGCAGACGCGACAGCGCGCCCGGGTCAACCCGGCCGGCGCGGGCCAGCCGGCCGTCGCGGTCGAAACGCTCACCGGTGCGCGCCAGCACCACCTGGTCGATCAGGCCGTTGCCAGGGCCCGTATCAAAGGCCAGGACCTGCTCGCCCCCCGCCCAGCAGGTCAGGTTGGCCACGCCGCCGATGTTGAGCACGGCCAGCGGGGCGGGCAGGCCGGAGGCTGCGGCGCGCGCCAGATGATAGACCGGAGCCAGGGGCGCACCCTCTCCGCCAGCGGCGACGTCTGCGGTCCGGAAGTCGAAGGCGACCGGAACCCCGGAATGACGGGCCAGCCAGGCCCCGTCCCCGAGCTGGAGGGTGCGCCCGGGCCGCCCCTCTGAGGGGCGTTCATGCAGGACGGTCTGGCCGTGCATGCCGATCAGGTCGAGATCGCTCCAGTCCATTCCCTGGGACCTCAGGAAGGCCCCGCCCGCCGTCATATGCGCCTCGGCGATCGCCCGGGCCGCCTCCGCGAAGAGGGCCGGGTCAGGCGCGCCGCGCGGGTGCGCAAGGGCGATGGCGATGACCCGGCGCAGGAGGTTGCGCAGGGGCTCCGGCAGGGGCGCCTCGGCGGCGGGACCAAAGCCCTGCAGGGTTTCTCCATCGGTCTCCAGGATCGCCATGTCGATCCCGTCCAGGGAGGTGCCGGTCATGAAGCCGAGGACGCGCATGGCGCTTGACTGCCACGGCGTCGGGGCCTACGCCAGCGGCGTGTTTCAGGCCCTCGCCCCGACCCGGACCAATTACCGCCGCCCCTGACGACGGCGTGAGACCTTTCGCGCCACCCTTCCCGGCTGGCGCGCTCTGGAAACGGCGCCGGCCCGACCGAGCCCTCCGGAGCTTCCCATGACCCCCCCAGCCGAATTCAAGTCCGACCTGCTGCGAACCCTGCAGGCCCGGGGTTACATCCACCAGATCACCCATCCCGAGGAACTCGACGCCGCAGCCGGGGCCGGGCGTGTGATTGGCTACATCGGCTTCGACGCGACCGCCCCTTCCCTGCACGTCGGGAGCCTCCTGCAGATCATGATGCTGCGCAGGATGCAGCAGGCGGGTCACAAGCCCATCGTCCTGATGGGCGGCGGCACCACCAAGGTGGGCGACCCCACCGACAAGGACCAGTCGCGTCCCCTCCTCACCGAGGAGAAGATCCAGGCCAACATCGACAGCATCAGGACCGTGTTCGCCCGCTTCCTGACCTTCGGGGACGGACCGACGGACGCCGTCATGGTCAACAACGCCGACTGGCTGGACACCCTGGGCTACGTGGAGTTCCTGCGGAACTACGGCGTGCACTTCACCATCAACCGCATGCTGACCTTCGACTCGGTCCGGCTGCGCCTTGAGCGCGAGCAGCCGATGACCTTCCTCGAGTTCAACTACATGCTGATGCAGGCCACGGATTTCCTGGAACTGGAGCGCAAATACGGCTGCCAGCTGCAGATGGGCGGCTCGGACCAGTGGGGGAACATCCTCAACGGGGTCGAGCTCATCCGCAGGGCCGATCACAAGCCGGCCTTCGGTCTCACCAGTCCCCTGCTCTCCACCGCCTCGGGCCAGAAGATGGGCAAGACCGTGGCCGGAGCCGTCTGGCTGAACGCCGACATGCTGTCGCCCTACGACTACTGGCAGTTCTGGCGGAATACCGAGGACGCCGACGTCGGGCGCTTCCTCCGCCTGTTCACCGACCTGCCGCTGGATGAGATCGTCCGGCTGGAAGGCCTGACCGGCGCGGGAATCAACGACGCCAAGAAGGTGCTGGCCACTGAGGCGACGCGGATGCTGCACGGCGAGCCGGCGGCGGCGGCGGCTGAGGAGGCCGCTCGGGTGGCCGTCGAGGCCGGCGGCCTGTCCGCCGACATGCCGACCCTGACCTTGAAAGCCGCCGACCTGGCCGCCACATCCAACGGCGCGCTGATGGTGGCCGCAGGCTTCGCCGCCTCCAACTCCGAGGCGCGCAAGCAGATCGCGAACGGCGGCTTCCGGATCAATGGCGAGAAGGTCGCTGACCCGCAGGCCAACGTCGCCATCACCGGCGGCGAGGCCGAGCTGCGGTCCGGCAAGCGCCGGGTGCGGCTGGTGATCGAACCCTGAAGGAGACGAAGATGGCGGACCTGGATTCTGGCGCAAAGGCGCCCGACTTCGAGATGGCGGGCGCGGATGGCCCCGTCCGGCTCTCGGACTTCGCGGGCAAGGCGCTTGTCCTCTATTTCTACCCCAAGGATGACACCTCAGGCTGCACCAAGGAGGCGCAGGAGTTCTCGTCTCTTGCTGCTGACTTCCACGCCACGGGGGCGGCCGTGCTGGGCGTCTCGAAGGACTCCGTCGCCAGCCATGGCAAGTTCACCGCCAAGTACGGCCTTGGCATTCCCCTGGGCTCCGACCCTGACGGCGTCACGATCGAGGCCTATGGCGCCTGGGTCGAGAAAAGCATGTACGGCCGCAAGTACATGGGCATTGAGCGATCGACCTTCCTGATCGACGGCGCCGGCGTGATCCGCCAGGTCTGGCGCAAGGTGAAGGTCCCGGGTCACGCCGCCGAAGTCCTGAAAACTGTGCGGGCGCTCTGACCCGGCGTTCCAACTTCCTGCCTGTCTTCAGGAAGGAGCGGGTTGCCAATGTCAGCCCGAATGGACAATAACAGCGCTCTCGCAGGTTGACGGCAAGGTGAACATGTCGCGTGTCGCGCAACTCCGCAGTCTGATTCTGGCCCTGTTTCCTGAACGGCACCTCTATCTCCGCTCCGGCGGGGAGATGAAGGGGGTGGTTCTGACCCCCGGCCGGCAGATGTTTTTCGCCGCGGTGGGCATCGGTCTGCTCACCTGGGTCCTCGTTTCCTTCATCGCCATTCTCATCGGCGCCCTGACCCAGTCCCGCAGTGACCGGGAACTGGCCGAGATGCAGGCGCGTTCCGAGCGCTGGGTCGCCGACCGCGAAGCCCGGCTCAACAGCGCTGTGTCGCAGCTCAATGCGTCGGGCGCCACGTTGGGCGGGATGGCGGATTCCATCGAGAAGCGTCACGCTGCGCTGGCCCTTCTGCTGACAGACCTGAAGGGGCAGCCGGGGGCCTTGGCCGCGGTCACCCCTGCCCTCAGAGGCGGTTCGAACCCCGACGCCAACCCGATTGAGCGCATCGCCGCCGTTCAGGCCAGCCAGGAGCGTCTGGTAGACGCGGCGGATGACTATGCCCGCAGCCGCGCTGATCGTCTGAGGCTGGCCTTCAGGCTGGCGGGCCTTGCCCCCTCCAATTTCGCCTCGCCGTCCGCCTCGGGCGGGCCGCTGCTAGAGGCGCCCGATCCGCGGGCTCTGGCGGCGGTGTTGGATATTGACGAACGCTTTGCCGCCCGGATCCAGAGGGCGGCGGAAAACCTGTCCGCAGCCGAGGGTCTTGCGGACGCCGCCGCCCGCCTGCCGTTTGCACAGCCGCAGAACGGAGCCCGCAAGACCAGCAGCTTCGGCGTGCGGTTTGACCCTTTCACAGGCCGCCCCGCCTTTCACTCCGGGCTCGACTTTGTCTCGGCCTTCGGATCACCGGTGATGACGACGGCTCCGGGGGTCGTGTCCTTCACGGGCGTTCGGTCGGGTTATGGCAATACGGTTGAAATCGACCACGGTCGGGGCTTCAAGACACGGTACGCTCACCTGTCCGCGATTTCGGTCCGGGCCGGCCAGAGGGTGTCTCTCGGCCAGAGGATCGGCGCGCTGGGAAACACCGGCCGATCGACCGGACCCCACTTGCATTACGAAATCTGGCTCAGTGGGCGGGCCGTAAACCCCTATCGCTTCATCCGCGCAGGTGAACATGTTCAGCAAACCCGCATCCAAGCCGGATAGCCGCCCGGCAAATCTCGCCTCGGACGGACCGGCGAACGGGTCCGCCCAGGACCCCGCAGCCCGGAACCGCCCCCGGCCCGCTTCGCTATTGGCCCAGAACCTCGTGGTGGAAGGCGCCATCCAGAGCGACAGCGAGGTCCAGATCGACGGACTGGTGAAGGGCGATGTCCGTGTGGAAAAACTGACTGTCGGCGAGACCGGTCGGATCGAGGGTCAGGTCGCCTCAGAACTGGTGGATGTGCGCGGGCGCGTCATCGGATCCATCCAGGCCCGGCAGGTTCGTCTCTTTTCGTCTGCGGGCGTGGAGGGCGACATCACGGCTGAACAACTGTCCATAGAGCCTGGCGCATCTTTCGAGGGCAGGAGCATCAAGCGGCAAAGCGCCAAAGCGCCTTCCTCCGCGACCCCGTCAGCGCCAACCCCTGTTCCGGTCGGAACCCTCGGACTGGCTCCAGCTTCAGCGCCGGAAGCCACCGGCCGGACCCACCCCTAGATCATGTTCCGATAAGCGAGAACCCGTTATCGGATCGACGCGGGGACTCACCTGTTGACGTTCGTTCCTGCGCCTTCAGACAGAGATACCTGAAAGGCTCCTGTCCCGCGTTTCGCAAGACAGCGCCTGATGCGCCGGGACGCCCTTTCGGGATCTGACCCCGTCATCCGTCCCGGGTTACGCCGACCCGCTGGGCGAGACTGGCGCCCATGAAGGCGTCGAGATCGCCATCCAGAACCCCTTGCGTGTCCGAAGTCTCAACCTGGGTCCTGAGGTCCTTGACCATCTGGTAGGGCTGCAGAACGTAGGATCGGATCTGGTGGCCCCAGCCGATGTCCGTCTTCTGCTCCTGCAAGGCCTGAGCCTCGGCCTCCCGTTTCTGTAACTCGAGCTCGTAGAGACGCGCGCGGAGCATGCGCCAGGCCTCATCTCTGTTCTGATGTTGCGACCGCCCCATCTGGCAGGCCACCACGACGCCGGTCGGGACGTGGGTCAGCCGGACTGCGGAATCCGTCTTGTTGATATGCTGTCCGCCGGCTCCTGACGCGCGGTAGGTGTCGGTCCGCACGTCGGCCGGATTGATGTCGATGACGATGGCGTCGTCCACCACGGGGTAGACCCAGACCGAGGCGAAACTCGTGTGACGCTTGGCGGCGGCGTCGAACGGCGAGATGCGCACCAGGCGATGGACCCCCGCCTCGGTCTTCAGCCACCCGTATGCGTTTGGCCCCTTGATCTGGAGGGTGGCGGACTTGATGCCCGCCTGCTCGCCGGGCGTCTCTTCGAGGAATTCGACGCTCATGCCGTGCGCGTTGGCCCAGCGGGCGTACATGCGCAGGAGCATCCCCGCCCAGTCGCAGGACTCCGTGCCGCCCGCCCCGGAATTGACCTCCAGGAAGGCGTCGTTACCGTCGGCCTCGCCCGACAGCAGGGCCTCGAGCTCCGCCCGGGCCGCCCGGTCACGGATGCCCTTCAGTTGGGACCTGGCCTCCTCCAGGCTGGCCTCATCACCTTCCTCGTCGGCCAACTCTGCATAGCCCACGGCGTCTGCGAGATCGCGTTCCAGGCGCGTGACGGCGTCAACCGATGCGGCCAGCCGGGAGCGTTCCCGGCTCACAGCCTGGGCCTCATCCGGACGGTCCCAAAGTGTCGGGTCCTCGACCCTGGCGTTCAGTTCATGCAGTTTTCGAAGGGCGACATCCCAGTCAAAGTCGCCTCCTGAGCAGCGCGATCGACTGCTCGATGTCGGCCCTGGAGGCCTCGACATCCGCTCTCATGGGTAACTCCTGAAACTCAGCGGCCCGAGTAGCCCGGACAGGGCCCTAATACAATCCGCTCATGTCGTCCGGCTTCCGTTCAGGCGGTCGGGTCTCCCCAGCCGGACGACCCAGCTGGTCGTAAGGCAAGGGTCTGACTGGCATGCCATCTGCGTTCAGCCCGGTGGGCGTCTCGGCAACCTGCGGTTCCGTGCCGGGCCGAAACGCTTCACGAATGCCGTTGATCATCACGAACCTCGCGTTTCGAGGAGCCTTGAAATCCGACTTCGGGAGGCGTTTCGCAGCGACCTGCATGAAGTCGATAAAGATCGGAACGGCCGCCTGCGCCCCTGTTTCCCCGGGTCCCAGGGTCCGATTGTCATCAAAGCCCACAAACACCCCCACCACCATCTGCGGGGTGTATCCTATGAACCAGGCCGATCTGTAATCGTTGGTGGTGCCGGTCTTCCCGGCGATGGGGAACCCTAAGGAAGATACGGCAGCGGCGGTCCCCCGCTGGACGACGCCCTGCAACATGGTCGTGATCTGGTAGGCGGTGATCGGATCGAGGACCTGTTCTCCGGCGGGCGGAATTCGCGGGCTCTCCGCTCCGGTGAAGACGGCGTCACAGCGCGTGCAGTCGCGCCGGTCGGCCCGTAACAGTGTCTTGCCTCTCGCATCCTGGACAAACTCAATCAGGTGAGGCTCCACACGACGTCCTCCGTTGACGAAGGCGGCGTAAGCCGTCGTAATCCGAAGAGGCGTCGTCTCGCCGGAACCGAGAGCCATAGCCAGCACCGGCTCCATGCTTTGTGTGACCCCCATGCGAAGCGCGGTTTCACGCACCTTCTTCATGCCGACGCCCTGGGCAAGCCGAACCGTCATCGTGTTCCGCGACAGCTCCAGTCCGCGTCGCAGCGGCAGGGCGCCCAGGTAGGACCGCGTGTAGTTCTCCGGAGACCAGGCCTCGCCGTCCCTGCCCGACAGGGTGATCTCGGAGTCCAGGACTGTGCTCGCGGGCGTGTATCCGTTCTCCAGGGCGGTCGCATATACGAAAGGCTTGAAGGTGGATCCCGGCTGGCGCTGCGCCTGGGTCGCCCGGTTGAAGCTGGAGAGCGAGAAGGAGTAACCGCCGACCAGAGCCAGAACACGGCCGGTATGCGGTTCCACCACAACGAGCGCACCGTTCACCGCAGGGACCTGTCGAAGTCGGAAACCGCCGGTTGCAGCCGGTTCAACGAACACAAGATCCCCTGCGGAGATCCCCCTGCCGGCCCGGGCCCAGGCGACATCCGACGGCGCCAGCCACCCGCGCGCGGCATCGTTTCGGGTTTCAACCCTGACACCACGACGGCTGACCTCGGTGACGATCGCAACCCGCCAGTCGCGCCGCTCGGAAGGCGCTTTGAAGCGGGCGGCGGCCCTCTCCCAGCCTGGACCGTAGGTTGTCCGCGCGAAGGCTCCGCGCCATCCATGTCGCCGGTCGAACAGCTCAAGTCCGTTCATCAGTGACCGAAGGGCGTTGGATTGAAGGTCCGGCTCCAGGGTCGTACGAACATACAACCCGGCCGCATCCAGTCTGTCGCCAAGGGCGGCCCGGCCCTGTCGCCGGACCTCCTCGACAAAATAGTCCGCATCCCGGTAACGCGCCCGCGCGGGTGCAGCCTGAACGACCAGATCCTCGGCTTTCGCCCGTCTGGCCTGCTCAGCCGAGATCCAGTTCTGTTCGGCCATCTGGTCCAGAACCCAGTTTCGGCGGGCTATGGCCTGAGCCTTGCGTTTTAACGGATGATAGTTGTCGGGCCCTTTCGGAAGGGCGGCGAGGAAGGCGGCTTCAGAGAGGCTGAGTTCATTGATCGACTTCCCGAAATAGTTGTAGGCCGCCGCTCCGACGCCAAACGATCGATATCCCAGCCAGATTTCATTGAGGTAGAGCTCCAGGATCTGAGGCTTGGAGAGGGTTTCCTCCAGCCGGCGGGCGATCAGCGCCTCCTTGAACTTGCGCCCCAGAGTGACGTCGTTCGTTAGCAGAATGTTCTTGGCGACCTGCTGAGTAATGGTCGAGCCGCCTTGCAGGCGCCGCCCCTGAATGAGGCTGGGCACGGCGCGACCCAACGCCCTCGCCAGACCAGCCGGGTCGACCCCCTTGTGACGGAAAAAGGTCCTGTCTTCGGCAGCCAGGAAGGCAAGAGCCAGTTGCTTGGGAATGCTGTCATAGGGAACAAAAATCCGTCGTTCCCGGCTGAACTCGCCGATAAGGGTCCCGTCCCAGGCATAGGCCCGGGTCGAGGTGGGCGGGCGGTAATCGGCGAGGTCTCGAGCGTCGGGCAGATCATGGAAGAGCCAGGCTGTGTAGACGGCGATAGACATGCCCCCCAGCGCCACAAGGCTGAGCAGGGTTACCCCAGCAATGGCCAGCCATCTTTTCGGGGACTGCACGACAGAAACGCCTCCGCAGGCGACCGCGCGCCCGCTCGCTTCTTGGTCTAGAGCGCGTTCCCCAAAAGGGGAACCCGGTTTTGCGATCGGCGCCTGACTTGCTCCCGCTCCGGTTCAGGAGAACCGTCCGCTGGATCGACATGCGATCCCGACGGGTTGAACTGGAGCCTGTTCGCTTCCGCCGGACTTCCCACCTTGAGGTCAGAGGCTCTAGCGGGTGGCGACCCTCAGATCACTCCGGAAGTAGATGTCGATCGCGGAGGCGACGGCGCCGACGAGGCGGCTTCGCGAGTCCGGATTGGCCAGGAGGGCCTGATCGTCGGGATTGGTGATGAAACCCATCTCCAGAAGCACCGCCGGCACGTCCGGCGCCAGCAGGACGGCCAGACCGGCTTCGCGATGGCTGCGCCGAAGGAGGGCCTGCTCATCCCCGATCTCATCCAGAAGGATCTGCGCGAAGGTCGCCGACCGGTTCTTGGTGGCCCTCTGGGTCAGGTCAAAAAGGATTCCGGACACGCTCTGATCCGACCGGTAGGCCGTCTTCATGAACCAGTCGTCTCGGGTCACCAGCTTTGCAGACCGCTCCACCGCCCGGTCGGCGAGCGTGTAGACGCTCGCGCCCCGAACCGCCTCATCCGGCCCCGCATCGGCATGCAGCGACAGAAACAGATCCGCATTCGCCCTTCGGGCGATCTGCACCCGGATATCCAGGGGAATGTAGACGTCACGATCCCGGGTCAGCACCACGCGGTAACGCCCGGTTTGCTCAAGCCGCGCCTTCAGAGCCAGAGCAGCGGCGAGGGTGAGGTCCTTTTCCTGTCGCCCACCGGACATCGCGCCAGGATCCTTCCCGCCGTGACCTGCATCGATGACGACGGTTCTGCGGCCGTCGGAACGCACCTTCGACGGCTTCTTCGAAACAGCGGGCGGGGCCGTCTTCAGGGAGGTGAGACGGGCGACCTCCGACCCGCCGGCAAGCGGCGGCGGCGAGGCCGGCTCCAGGTCGATCACGTATCGGAAGCCCGGAACGCCCTCTCCCGGTGGGAGAAGGAAACGTCGGCGAACCTGCACGGCGTCCGATGTCTCGATGGTCAGTCGCGCGCCCTCAACCTGCGAGACGATGTTCCATCCCCGAATGAGACCACGGCCCTGTCCCCGCAGAGTTTCGTCCACCTTCACGCCGACCAGCGAGATGACGACCTTGCCGCCGACCTGAGAGACAAACCGCCCCGTGGCTTCGTCGGAAAGATCAATGACAAGCCGGGTGGATTCACGATCGCCTCCCAGCCGCACGGAATTCAGATCCGCAGCTGGCGTCGAACCTGCGGCGAACAGCACAATCAGCGCCACAGCCACAAAGGCGTGAAGCTGAGGAATTCCATCCCGCCAAAGCTTGCCAGACATCCGCACCACGACGACTTCGTCTCATTTCGCCCGCTTGCTGCGGGCTTTCCGCAAAATAGAGCCCGGTCGTAGAGAAATCGTTAAGGCTAGGGGCCTTTGCAGGGACTCGATGTTTTGCTGGCGTCGAGGATGATTTTGCGGCATCTGGTGACGCTCGGTCGCGCTGCGGTGCGATCGGAAACGGGGCGTTCGTCAGCCCGCCTGCGGCCAAACGCCCGGCGGAAACGGGGCTCCCGCTGCGGGCGGCGAGCGTCCGCAAACTGGAAACACGCCATGGGCTGCGCGCATCGAGCCATCTCCCGGCCGACCAAACTCCGCGACATTGAAGCGGAGGGCCGCCGCTTGCGCCGTCCTCACCATAACTGGCGCCGCCCGGGTTGCGACCCTGAGGCGCGCTTCGGAGACTTTCATGTCAAGGAAAATGCTTATCGACGCCGCCCACGCCGAGGAAACTCGGGTTGCGGTGATCGACGGAAACCGGGTTGAAGAGTTCGACTTCGAGAGCCAGAGCCACAAGCAGCTCAGAGGCAACATCTACCTCGCCAAGGTGACGCGGGTCGAACCCTCTCTCCAGGCGGCGTTCATCGAATACGGAGGCAACCGCCACGGCTTCCTGGCCTTCAACGAGATTCACCCGGACTACTACCAGATCCCTGTCGCCGACCGCGAAGCCCTGATGGCGGAGGAGGCGGTCGACGAGGACGAAGACGAGGAAGAGGCGCCCCGCGCCCGCGATTCCGACGACGAGGGCGAAGACGCCGCCGAGACCCTTGCCGGTGACGATGAAGATGACGTTGTAGAACAGGAACTTGCCCGCCGGCGCCGTCGGCTGATGCGTCGCTACAAGATCCAGGAAGTGATCCGCCGCCGGCAGATCATGCTGGTCCAGGTTGTCAAGGAAGAGCGCGGCAACAAGGGCGCCGCTCTCACCACCTATCTTTCCCTCGCGGGGCGCTACGGCGTGCTCATGCCCAATACAGCGCGCGGCGGCGGGATTTCGCGAAAGATCACCTCAGCCACCGACCGCAAGCGCCTGAAGTCCGTCGTTCAGGGCCTGGATGTACCCGAAGGCATGGGGCTGATCGTCCGCACCGCCGGCGCCAAGCGCACGAAGGCGGAGATCAAGCGCGACTACGATTATCTCCTTCGCCTGTGGGAAAACATTCGCGAGACGACCCTGCATTCCGTCGCGCCCTCCCTCATCTACGAGGAAGAGGACCTGGTGAAGCGGACGATCCGCGACCTCTATGACAAGGACATCGACGAGGTTCTTGTGGAGGGGGAGGCCGGTTTCCGCGAGGCGCGGGAATTCATGCGGATGCTGATGCCGTCCCAGGCCCGCAAGGTGCAACCCTATCGGGAGCCGACCCCGCTCTTCGTGCGGCACAAGGTCGAAGATCACCTCTCGCAGATATACTCTCCGGTCGCGCCCCTGAAATCCGGGGGCTATCTGGTGATCAACCAGACCGAGGCGCTTGTCGCGATCGACGTCAATTCCGGGCGCGCAACCCGGGAGCGGAACGTCGAGGCGACGGCCCTGCGTACGAATCTGGAAGCCGCCGAGGAAGCCGCCCGTCAGCTTCGCCTGAGAGATCTCGCCGGTCTCGTCGTTATCGACTTCATCGATATGGATGAGGGAAAGAACAACCGGGCTGTCGAAAAGAAGCTGAAGGACGCGCTGAAGGACGACAGGGCCCGCATCCAGGTCGGACGCATCTCAGGCTTCGGTCTTATCGAGCTGTCCCGGCAGCGCCGCCGATCAAGCCTCTTGGAGGGCACCACCCAGGTCTGCGAGCATTGCGCCGGAACCGGAAGGGTCCGCTCGGTGGAGTCCAGCGCCCTCGGCGCGCTGAGAGCGGTAGAGATGGAGGCCCTGAAAGGTGCAGGCGAGATCACCCTGAAGGTCCCCAGGGCGGTCGCCCTTTACATCCTGAACGAGAAGCGCGGCCATCTTGCCCGGCTGCACGCAGATCAGGGCGTCTTCGTCTCTGTGATCCTGGACGAGACCCTGCCACATGCCGGCTACGCCATAGAACGAACCTCCGACGAGGCGCGACCCTCGGAGATACCGGCGACGCGCAAGGCGCTTGAGCCCTATGTCCCCACGGACGACGACCTTCCGGAAACCGAGGACGAGGCGGAGGACGACGAGGACGAACTCGTCGAGGACGTCGAGGACGTCGAAGGCGTCGATGACGACGACGCCGGCGAACGCCGGGTGCGCCCATCCCGTGGACGCGGTGCTGACGATGACGAGGGGCCGGGCGATCGCCGGGGACGCCGGCGGCGCAGGCGGGGCCGCCGCGATCCCGAGGGCCGGTCGGCAGAGGCCACGGACTCCGAGGCGCAGAGCGCGTCCCGGAGCGATGAAGACGAGGATGGTCAGGGCGGTCGGCGTCGCCGGCGCGGGCGCAGAGGTGGGCGTCGCTCCCGCGACGAAGGACGACCCCAGGACGCCTACGCCTGGACGCGGCCATGGGTGCCTTACGACGACGATCCCTTCATCTGGTTCGATCCCGCAGGTGAAATGCGGCGCCCGGCGGACGATCAGCCCCGCCCGGCGGACTCCGCCGGCTTGCCTCCGGCGGCCGCCGAGGAACCGGCGGTCGATATCTGGGTCGAGCTGCCTGAAGCTGAGCCCCAAGCCCGTCGTTCGCGGCGCACCCGGGGCAGAGGCATCCGAGCAGGTGGTGGAGAAGACGCTCCAGCGCCGCCACCTGCGGAGGTGACAGCGGAGGCTGTTCCCGTTCCGGTGATCCGGGAGGAGGCGTCGCCCGAGGTCGATGCGGGCGCTGCCGCTCCAGCCTCCGCTCCGGAGGAAGCGCCGGTAAAGCCGCCAAGAGCGAGGCGGAGCCGGGCGAAAGCCGCCGAGCCTGCCGTTGAAGCCGCGCAGGAACCGGCGCCCCTCCCGACGCCCGCGCCCACGCAGCCGCCTGAAAGCCCGGTTGAAGTTTCCCGTGAACCGGATCCCGCCGAAATCAGTTCTCCTCCGAAACAGCCGCGTCGGGGCTGGTGGCGGCGGGGCTGAGGGGCTAGACCACAGACAGGGAACCGGAATTCGGGGCGGGGGCGCACACGAGGAGGCTCTCATGGACGGCCGTCGCCTGGCGCATCTGAGAAAGGTTCTGACGGCGGCTCCAAGCCTGCTTGCCGTCCTCGTCTCCTTGCTGGCCCCGACAGCCGTCAGGGCGCAGTCCGCCCCGATGACCCTGATCCGCGACACGGAGATCGAGGAGACCCTGCGCCACTATTCCCAGCCGCTCTTCAAGGCTGCGGGCGTAGAGTCCGACTCGATCCGCATTCTGCTGATCGGCTCCAGGGACTTGAACGCATTTGCCGGCCCCGGAGTCATGGCGGTCTTCACGGGATTGATCCTGGAGGCCAAGACCCCGAACGAGCTCCAGGGTGTCATAGCTCACGAAGTCGCCCACCTCGCCGGTGGGCACTCCGCCCGGTCCGGCGAGATGACCCAGGCCGGTATGCGACCATTTCTGTTGACCATGGGGCTCGGCGTTCTGGCCGCCTTGGCCGGTAACGTGGAAGCTGGAGCAGTCCTGGCGTCTAATGCGAGCTTCTTCGGGGCCCTTGGCGCCATGGGTTACAGCCGCGAGCAGGAGAGCCGGGCGGACCAGGCGGGCGCCTCCTATCTTGAAGCGGCGGGCCTCTCCGGCCGCGGCCTCGTAAATTTCTTCGATAACTTCCGCTACCAGGAGGTGTTCTCCGAAGCCCGGCGGTTCTCCTACTTCCGAAGCCATCCGCTGAGTTCGAGCCGGATCGACGCCCTGCGCTCGCGGGTGGAGAAGCTCTCACATTACGCGGCTCCGGATGATCCGGAGGACGTTCGCCGCTTTGTGATCACCAAAGCCAAGCTGGAGGGCTTCCTGAACCCGGGCGTCGCCGTCGTGAAGTGCGCGGATCCGAAGGCGGATTTTCCCTCCCGGTACGCCTGCGCCATCGCCAAGTATCAGCTGAAGGAGCCGGAACGGGCGTTGAAGCTCATCGAGGCCCTGCTGGCTGAACAGCCCGAGAATCCGTACCTTTGGGAGCTTAAGGGGCAAATCCTGTTCGAGTTTGGACGGACAGCCGAGGCCGAGGCTCCGCAGCGTCGATCCGTCGCCCTCAAGCCCGATGCGCCCCTGTTACGGGTCAACCTGGGCCAGACCTTGATCGCCCTTCCGGACGCGACCAAGATCGACGAGGGCATAAGCGAGCTGAAACGCGCGCTTGACCAGGACAACGAGAATTCCGTGGCCTGGAGGCTGCTCGCGCAGGCCTATGACGCCCGGAACCGCGATGGGCTCGCGCGTTACGCAACCGCCGAGTACAACTACATCGAAGGCGACCGGAGACAGGCCCTGATCTTCGCCCTTCGGGCGCGTGACATCCTGCAAAGGAATACGCCGGAGTGGCGGCGCGCCAACGACATCGTGCTGGCGACGGAGAACGATCGTCAGGTCATGCGGGCTGCGCGAGGCGGATAAGGCCTTCCCTACCGCAGCGGGGGCTTCACACCGCCCCCATCCCCCCTATGTTGCCTCAATGAAATCCACCTCCCTCGCCCTCCTGCTGTCCTGCACCCTGCTTCTTGGCGGTTGCCAGAAGGCTTTCGACGCTGTCCTCGGCGGCCCTATGCGCGTCTATCTTCTGGAGCATCCGGAGCTCCTGGAGGATATGGCCGCCAAGCTCCAGGAGAAGAAGCTCGCCGAGCAGTCCGCCGAGACCCGGAAGGTAATCGCCGCGAACAGAGCCGCCCTCGAGCGCGACCCTCGCGATGTGGTCTTCAATCCGGGCGGGAAGATTACGGTCGTGGAGTTCTTCGATTACCGCTGCGGGTACTGCAAGAGCATCGCGCCCGAGGTTGCGGCCCTGGTGCGTCAGTCGCCGGACGTGCGTCTGGTGCTTAAGGAATTCCCGATCTTCGGAGGCGCTTCGGACCTTGCGGCGCGCGTCGCCCTGACACCCGCTGGCCGCGCCGCCGGCCTCGATTTTCATGAGGCGATGATGGAGGAGAAGACCCTCAACGAGGCGACAATCGCCCGGCTCGCCGCCGGGGCGGGCGTCCGCTCCGACGCCATGTCGGCCGCCCTCAATGACGCGGCCATCACCCGTCAGCTCGCCGACACGCGCCAGCTGGCCCAGACCCTGAGGATCGAGGGAACCCCGGCGTTCGTCGTGGGCGACCGTCTGATACCCGGCGCAGACTTCGAAGCCCTGAGGGCGGCGATTGAGGAGGCCCGACGGGGACCTCTCCGGAGGCCAGGATAGGATGAAGGAGTCCGTCGCCGTCATCGGAGCCGGCATGGCCGGCCTCTGGACCGCCCTCGCCCTCGCTCCGACCGGGCGCCGGGTCACCCTGCTGGACCGCGATCCGCCGCCCCCGCCCGGAGATGCCGACGAGGCCTTCACCGCATGGGCGCACCGTGGGGTCACCCACCTGAGGCACAGCCACGCCTTCCTCGCCCGCCTGCGCGGTGTCATCCGGGATGAGCACCCCGCTCTTCTGGAGGCCCTGGCCGCCGCCGGCTGCCGGGAACTGGGCCTTGACGGAATGCTGACTGACCGCCACCGGCGGCGCTGGACACCCCGTCCCGAGGATGCTGACCTGGTCGTTCTGACCAGCCGCCGCACGACGCTAGAACTGGTCATCCGGCGCTATGTCGAGGCTATGCCGAACGTGGCGATCCGCAGCGAGGCCTTCATCGAGGGGCTTTGCGCGTCGGCAGACGCGCCTGTGCGGGTGACCGGCGTCCGGCTGCGCGGCGGCGAAACGCTGGAGGCCGACCTGGTGGTCGACGCCAGCGGACGGACCTCCTCAGCCTTCGAACACCTGGCCGACCTGGGCGTGGCGGTGGGCGAGACCGCCGAGGACGCGGGCATCCTCTACTTCACCCGCCATTATCGGCTGCGCCCCGGTCAGGCTGAGCCGCCGCGGGGGGGCGCCCCCGCCACGGGCGACCTGGGCTTCATCAAGTTCGGCGTTTTCCCGGCCGACAACGGGTGCTTTTCCATCACGCTCTGCGTGCCGGAGATCGAGCTTGAGATCCGCAAGACCATCGTCGATCCCGCCATCTTCGACGGCATCTGCCGGGAGATTCCCGGCATGCGCCCCTGGCTGGAGCCGGAGCGCACCGAAGCGGTGAGCAAGGTCTACGGCATGGGCGACCTGAAGAGCCGCTGGCGCACCCTGGCGCCGGAGGGACAGGCGGCCGTGCTCGGCTTCTTCGCCGTCGGCGACAGTCTGATCCGGACCAATCCCCTCTATGGTCGCGGGTGCGCCTTCGCCGCGGTCAGCGCCACCCTTCTTCGGGACGCTCTTGAGGGTGGCGAGGACCCGGCTGCACGGCTTGTCGCCTACGAGGCCGGCCTGAAGCGGGAGATACTCCCGTTCTTCGACACCATGCGGAAGGATGACCAATCGGCTATCCGGAGGGCCCGGCAGGCCCTGAACCCGAACCACCGGCCCGGTCTGCGAAGCCGCATCCTGAAGAGCTTCGCCGAGGATGGCGTGGCCATCGCCATCCGCTCGGACCCCGACCTCCTGCGGGCGGCGATGCGGGGTTTCCACATGCTGGAGCACCCTTCGGACTGGCTGAAGCGTCCGGGGAACCTCGGGAAGGTCCTGATGCACTGGATGACCCCGCGCGCGGCCAAGTCCGACGTGTATCCGCCCAAGGCGGGGCCGGGGCGGGACGAGTTGATGCGCGCGGTGGGGCTCGACCCCGAACTCGACGTCGCCCGGGTGTCGGCAGGCTAAGGCTCAGTCCCCGTCCCAGCGCCAGCGCAAGGGCTGGGTCCGGTCCATCTTCAGCCACACCACCACGAGCAGGAGGGCCGTGCATCCCATCAGGACGGCCAGGATCCCCAGCGCCTCGCGCCCCCGGACCTCACGTCCCATCAGCGAAGGGATGATCGCCATCGCGAGGACGTAGACCCCGATGCAGGCCCAACCCTGTCCGGACGTCGGAGAGACGCCATAGCCAAAGCGCCGCGGTCCGAACCAGGGCTTACCGAGGGGAAGCTTCATCCGGTCCGGCCGTCAGATGCGCCCGGCGAAGGGCGAGGACGGATCGCCATACCGGCGCTTCGCCATCCGTCCGGCCAGGAAGGCCTGCCGGCCGGCGATAACCGCATGCTTCATGGCGTCAGCCATGCGGATGGGATCCTTAGCCTCGGCGATGGCGGTGTTGGTCATCACCGCGTCACAGCCCATCTCCATCGACACGACGGCGTCGGAGGCGGTGCCGACGCCGGCGTCCACCAGCACCGGGATCCTGGTCTGTTCGATGATGAGGCCGAGGTTCAGGAAATTCTGGATGCCACGGCCCGAGCCGATCGGCGCAGCGGCCGGCATGATCGCCGCCGCCCCCGCGTCCTCCAGCTTGCGCGCGTAGACCGGATCGTCCGAGCAGTAGACCATCACCTGGAAGCCGTCGGCCACCAGCAGCTTCAATGCCCGCAGGGTCTCTTCCATGTCGGGCAGCAGGTGAGCCGTCTGCGACAGCACCTCGAGCTTCACCAGGCCCCAGCCGCCGGCCTCGCGGGCCAGGCGCAGGGTGCGGACCGCCTCTTCGCCCGTGTAGCAACCGGCGGTGTTGGGCAGGTAGGTGAAGCGGTCGGGCTTCACGAAATCCGCGAGCATCGGCCGGCTCGGATCAGAGAGGTTCACCCGCCGCAGCGCGACCGTGACGATCTCGGCGCCCGCCGCCTCGGCCGCAGCCACGTTCTGGGCGTAGTCCTTGAACTTCCCCGTCCCGATGATCAGGCGTGAGGTGAAGGTACGGCCGGCGACCGTCCAGGTGTCTTCCGCCGCCGCTGGGGGTGAAGTCGCCTCCGGCATGTCAGCCTCCGCCTATGAAGTGAACGATCTCGAGCCGGTCCCCGTCGGCGAGCTCGGTCCGTGCGTAGAGGGAGCGGGGCACGATCTCGAGGTTGCGCTCCACAGCGACCTTGCGGGCGTCAAGGCCAAGGGCGGCGACGAGTTCGGAGACCGTGCGAACCGCCTGCATTACGCGGCTCTCACCGTTCAGGACCAGGGTCAGACTCATGCTCCTGCTTGTGACCCCAGCCGCTCGCCGTTACAAGACGCCGAATCCGGTTTCGGCGGGTCTGCGCCCGCCGGAACGGTGTCGGCGATGATCGACCTTCGGCATCACGCCGTTGTGTCCCCAGCGGGGTCTGTCCCCGTGTTCGCGCCGGCTTGGGTTCGATAGAAGGTCAGGACGTCCGCCCATGCGGTCGCCGAGACGACGAAGCACAGGATCCCCAAATGCCGTCCAGTCCCAAGGCCCCCGCCGAACAGATCGATGCACGCCTTGTCCGCCGCCTCGCCGGCATCCTCAACGACACGGGATTGTCCGAGATCGAAGTGGAGCATGAGGGTCTCAGGATCCGGGTCGCCCGTACGCTGACCGCTTCGGCCCCGATCGCCGTCGCCGCACCGCCCCCCGCCCCGATGGCGTCGGTTCAGACCGTGGATGTCTCCGCGCCAGCCGCCGTCACAGCCACCTCCGCGCCTGCGGCGAATGGCGACGCGGTAAAGTCGCCGATGGTCGGCACCATCTACCTGCAACCGCAACCGGAATCTCCGCCGTTTGTCAGGGTGGGCGACACGGTCTCGGAGGGTCAGACGTTGATGATCGTCGAGGCCATGAAGACCATGAACCCGATCCCCGCTCCGAGGGCCGGCCGCGTTCTGGAGATCCTCGTGGCGAACGGCCAGCCGGTGGAGTTCGGCGAACCTCTGGCGATCATCGGTTAGGCCATGTTCGACAAGATCCTGATCGCAAACCGGGGCGAAATCGCCCTGCGTGTGCACCGCGCCTGCAAGGAGATGGGCATCTCGACCGTCGCGGTCCACTCGGAGGCCGACGCCGGCGCCATGTGGGTGCGTCTTGCAGATGAGAGCGTCTGCATCGGTCCGGCGACGGCGGCCAAGAGCTATCTCAATATTCCGGCCATCATCGCCGCGGCCGAGATCACCGGGGCCCAGGCCATCCATCCGGGTTACGGCTTTCTCTCGGAGAACGCCCGCTTCGCCGAGATCGTGAACGCCCACGGCTTCACCTTCATCGGCCCTCGTCCCGAGCACATCACGATGATGGGCGATAAGATCACCGCCAAACAGGCGGTGAGGGATGCGGGCATCCCCGTCGTACCGGGGTCGGACGGGGCGGTGACGACGGAAGAAGAGGCCTTCGCGGCGGCCCGCGAGATCGGCTTTCCAGTGCTCATCAAGGCCGCGGCCGGCGGCGGTGGGCGCGGCATGAAGGTCGCCCGGACCGAGGAAGATCTGGCTGAGGCGGTGTCCACCGCCCGCGCCGAGGCCCGCGCGGCATTCGGCGACGACGCCGTCTATCTTGAGCGCTACCTGCAGGGGCCGCGGCACATCGAGCTACAGGTCATCGCCGATAGCTTCGGCAATGTCTGCCACCTGGGCGAGCGGGATTGTTCCCTTCAGCGACGCCACCAGAAGGTCCTCGAAGAAGCGCCCTCCCCGGTCATTGACGCCGCCGCCCGTGCGAAGATCGGCAAGGTGGTCGTCGAGGCCATCCGGCGGATCGGCTATCTCGGGGTCGGGACGATCGAGTTCCTTTATGAGAACGGGGAGTTCTTCTTCATCGAGATGAACACCCGCCTCCAGGTCGAGCATCCCGTCACCGAGGCGATAACCGGAATCGATCTGGTTCGCGAACAGATCCGCGTCGCTACAGGCCTGCCCCTTTCCTTCTCCCAGAAGGATATCGCATACGAGGGCCACGCCATTGAATGCCGCATCAACGCAGAGAACCCAAGAACCTTTACGCCCTCCCCGGGCCTGATCTCGGACTTCCACGCGCCGGGTGGCCTGGGCGTGCGCCTCGACAGCGCCATCTACGCCGGCTACGCCATCCCGCCCTTCTATGACAGCCTGATCGGCAAGCTGATTGTTCACGGTCGCGACCGTGAGGAATGTATCGCCCGCCTGAGCCGGTGCCTGAGCGAGATGGTGGTGAGCGGCGTCGAAACGACCATTCCCCTCTTTCAGGATCTTCTGCTTCAGCCGGACTTCCTGATGGGCGACTATACGATCCACTGGCTGGAGCGCTGGCTGAAGGACCAGTCGGAGTCCAGGTGAACTACGGGACGGGCCGGAGCCCGGTGCTGGACGTCTATGCGCGCGGCCTCTTTCCCATGGCGCAGTCGGCGACCGATCCCTCGGTCTTTCTTGTCGACCCGGACGCCCGCGGCGTCTTCCCGCTGAAGGGTCAAAGACTTCCCCGCCGTCTCCAGCGCACGATCCGCCGCGACGTCTTCGAGGTCCGGATCAACTCCGACTTCCCGGGGGTCCTTGCGGCCTGCGCCAACCCTGAACGCGTCGGCGCGTGGATCAACCCGCCCCTGCGCCAGATGTATCTCGATCTTCACGCTTCAGGTTCCGCGTATTCGTTCGAATCCTGGCGGGAGGGAAGGCTGGCTGGCGGACTCTTCGGCGTCTGCCTGAAAGGCGCCTTCTTCGGGGAGAGCATGTTTTCCGTTGAGACCGACGCCTCGAAGGTGGCGCTCGCCCATCTTGCGGCGCATTTGATCCTCGGGGGTTTCCGCCTGCTAGACGCCCAGTTCATCACGGATCACCTGGCCCGCCTCGGGGCCGAGGAAATCCCGCGCTCCGTCTATCTGGAGCGCCTGTCCGAGGCGCTGGCGGTCGACGGCCGGATCGAGTCCTCCGCTGTCCTGAGTGGCGCGGAGGTCCTGCAGGTAATCAGCCAGGCGTCATAGATCGGATGTTCCAGGCCATTCAGGCTCGGAGAGGAGGCGTAGATCCAGCCTCGGAAAATCTGCCGGGACCCCGGGCTCGGCCGGCCCGACTGGGCCAGGGGCTGGGATTCGACGCTGATGTAGGCGACGGTATCCTCCATCGGCTCATCGGCCGCGGTGCTTTCGCAGGCGCGGACGGTCAGCACAATCGATCCGTAGCGCACAGGCTGACCCACAGGCGCCTCGAACCGGATGGTTTCAGCGGTGACCTTGTCGACGGCCTGCAGGACGGCGACGTCAAAGCGCGGGCGCTGCCTTACGCTCTCGGTCGGCTTTTCTGCAACACGACGCTCAGGCGGTGCGGCGGGAGCGACCTGGGAAGGGGCAACCGGTGGCGCCACAGCTGGCGGAGGAGCCTGCACCACGGCGGGCGGCGCCTCTTCGTCGACACTGGCGGGTCCGACCGACCCCTGCACGCCCCCGGGGGGAGGAGCCGTCTGCTGCGCAGGCGCAAGACCTGCGGTCGCCAGCACCACAGTGACCGCGACGCCGATGCCGGCCAAGCCGGTGTTCAGAAAAGGGCGCCGTCTCTTACTCAGGACGCCAGGCCTCATAGTCCCCGGCGGCGGGGGCCCGTCGACCGCCTCTGGTGATCGAGCCGCGGGGCCGCCAGGCCTGAACGGTCCCGGTGAGATTTGGCTGGTGATCCTTCTCCCATGACCTTCGGGTCAGGGGTGCAATCGTCGGCGGATCTTCGAAAGTGTAATGCAGCCAGCCGTGCCACTCCGGAGGCACCTTCGAAGCGTCGGGATAGCCGGTGTAGATGACCCAGCGACGCCGTCGGCCATCATAAGAGTCGCGGGCGTCCCGGGCCTCGTAATAACGATTTCCGTAGTCGTCCTGACCGATCAGGACCCCGCGGCGCTTTATGTGAAAACCCGCGCCGATGGTCGCGCCGTTCCACCAGGTGAAGATCGCTTTCAGAACGCGCACGCTGGTCCATCTCCCATTGCGACGCCGGAATATAGGCGGCGCGACCCTCAGCGTCCAGCGACGAGAAGGCCACAACATCTTGTGGAAGACGCCCGATCCGCCCCCAACATCTGTTGCCCACCTCAACGGGCCGACCTAACCTTTGCCCATCGGAGGCGACTTTCCATGCACACCCCGCCCGTCCTTGAACCCCGCCAGATCGAACGGGGAGCTGATTGCATCGAGGTCATTGCACCCGTGGGCTGGACAAACGCGCAAACGGAAGCCTGGCTGGACATCCTCGACGGATCCGTCGATCTGGGCGCCGCGATCAAGCGCCTGGCGGGGGATCGGGTCGACGCCATCCGGCGGCAAGGTCGCGCCTCGCGCAAGTTGGCGACCCGGGACCTTGCAAGTCGCCTGTCGAACCTGATGCTGGGGGGCGTAGTCACGATCGGTTCCCCGCGGGGTCTGATCCCCGACACGATCGCCGCCCATGACGGCGATCTGGCGAACAAGGTCGACCTGGCGCTCGCCGGTCTGAGGGGCGAGCGCCTCGCGCAGGCTGTCGCGGACAAGGCGTTCAGCACCCTGCAGGCGGTCAGAGAAGCGATCGAACGATGCGAGGGCCCTGGGGAAGCCTGCGGTTCAATCACCGGGAATCCTGGCCTGGCCAGGGCCGTGGACGGCGCGCGAGCCTTGGGCGTCCCGGACGATCTGATCCAGGAGGCGATGGAATCGGCCCGGAGCGGAAGCGCAACCCTTCGTGTCGCATCGTCTTCTCCCGCAGCAGACTTCCCCCGTCTGATCATTCATCCGGCGGCGGCTGGCCTGAGCGTGACCCGACACCTCAGTGAGGCAATAGGATTTGCCGACACGCCGGCGACGGCTTCAGCCTTTGCATCCGCCTGCAGAAGGGAACGCGGCGCGGTGAACATCTGCGCCTTCGGTATGGGCGAAGACTTCGATACGCAGGCCTTCGAACAGGCGATTCAGGACCTGGCGCTGGCCCTTTCAGCGTCGGAAACTGGAGCTTCGCTCGCCCTCGCCGGACTGGGGGACTGGCTTCTCGCCCAGGGGATCACCTACGACTCGGACGCAGGCCGGCAGGCGGCGCGGGCGATCTTCAAACTGGCCCGCAAGGCCATCTCCCCCGATCTCGGGGTGGGCCTCGCCCTGTTCACCGATCCCGAACTCGCCCTGCGGCTCGGCGCTGCGGACCCCTCCGGCGCGCCTGCGAAGAGCGTGATTGTGAGCATCGAGACCGAAGACGGGGCCTGTCTTCGCGCCTTCACGTCCCAGGCGCTCAGGGCGCTCAATACCCTCGGGGTCGATGTGGCGGACGCTCGTCTGCACGGACTCGGAGCCAGAACGCTCGCGGACCTGCCGGGTGTCGACCGCACCGCATTGGAAGCCGTCGGGTTCACGGATCACGAAATCGCCTCCGTGGAAGCCGCCCTTCCCTTTTCCGAGCGTCTCTCGGACGCCCTTTCCCCCTGCGTGATCGATCCCGGCTTCCTGACGGACGTACTGGGGCTGACCGAAGCCGAGCTTTCCGACCCCGGCCTGAATCTGGCATCGCGCATGGGCTTTACGCCGGCGCAGATCGCCCAGGCGGACGCCGCCATCGCTGGATCCGGACGCCTTTCGGACTTCCCGGGGCTGTCGGCGGAGGCGTCGGCCCTCTTCGCCGTCGGCGATGAAGTCGGTCCCATCGCCCGGGCCGCAATGGCCAGCGCCCTCGCCCCCCTGCTGGCCTCACCGCCCGTCGTCACGGTCGAAGCGACGTCGATGGCGGATCTCCCGCTACGCCTCGCCGAACTTGCTCAGTTCCCGGGGATCGTCCTTCAGGGTCGGCTCCGGCGGCCGCCTCTGCCCGCGTCCGCCCCCGCCGAAGCCGCCGGGGATCGCCAGACCCGGACGGAACAGCGGGACGCGCATCCGGTCACAGAAGAACGGATCATCGAGCGGCGGGTCGAGGTCGAGCGCGCGCCCACCCGGCGCAAACTTCCGGATCGGCGCAAGGGCTACATCCAGAAGGCCTCTGTCGGCGGTCACAAGGTCTATCTGCACACCGGCGAGTACGACGACGGCGAGCTCGGTGAGATCTTCATCGACATGCACAAGGAGGGGGCCGCATTCCGGTCGCTGATGAACAATTTCGCCGTGTCCGTCTCCCTGGGTCTGCAATACGGGGTGCCGCTGGAGGAATTTGTCGACGCCTTCGTCTTCACCCGCTTCGAGCCGGCGGGGCAGGTGACGGGCAACGACTCGGTCCGCTCGGCGACCTCAATTCTCGACTACATCTTCCGGGAACTGGGCATCTCCTATCTGGCGCGGAACGATCTCGCGAACGCAGACGGCGAACTGAACGCGGATGGGCTGGGACGGGGAGCAGCGGACGGGCAGCCGCTGGGCGAGGCGGAGCCTCAACCCGTCTCCAGGTTCATCTCCAGGGGCTTCTCGCGCGGCGCAGCGCCTGACAACCTGGTCTTCCTGCCGACGGCGCAGGCGCGCTCCGGCGGAGCCGGGGCGCGGCGGGACGCCGATGTATGCCCCGCCTGTGGCGACTCCGCCCTCATAACCAGGGGTGCGGACCTGGTCTGCGATACCTGCGGCGCCCGGGCGGAAAGCGACCTGGTCGGCTGACGGGTCTGAGCGGGACGGCGTAACGGGTCGCCGGGATCATCGACCCGCCCTCGACTTTTCAAGCGCGTACGCCTGAGAGCCTCGAGTCAGAACCCGGTCGGTGGGGGCAAGAGCATCGACGGGAAGCGTCGGCCTGTCGGCGAGGCGAGCGTAAATGGGTGCGAAGTCGGTATCCAGCGTCTGGTGCAGCAGGTCTTCGAACGAGTCGATGACGAAATATGTCTGCTGGAAATCGTCGATCCGGTAGTCGGTCTGCATCACGCGCTCCATATCGAATCCGACCCGGTTGGGCGACGGATCCTCCAGGCAGAAGACCGACTCCGCACTGGAGGAGACGATGCCCGCGCCATAGATCCGGAGGCCCTCGTCGCTACGGATCAGCCCGAACTCTACGGTGTACCAGTAGAGCCGGGACAGGTTGACCAGTGAACCCAGCCCCTCCGCCCGCAGCCCACCCTTTCCATAGGCCTGGACATAGTCGGCGAAGACCGGATTCGCGAGCAGGGGAACGTGGCCGAACACGTCATGAAACACGTCTGGCTCCTGCAGGTACCCTTCCTGGCCAGCCGACCGAATGAAACGACCGGAAACGAACCGTCGGTTGGCGAGATGCTCGAAAAAGACCTCGTCGGGAACCAGACCTGGCGCGGCCACCACCTGCCAGCCCGTCGCCTTCATCAGGCGACGGGACAGATCCTCGAAGTTGGGAACACCGGCTCTGTCGAGGCGCAGTATGTCGAGCCCTTCGATGAACTCCGGAACGGCTCTGCTGGGCAGGAGGCGCGCCTGCCGCTCGAACAGCCTGTCCCACATCGCGTGATCTTCTGCGGTGTAGGACTCCCAGTCCTGAGAGATCGTCCAGTCCGGGTTCGCCCCCTCGGGGAGGCTTGAATGACTCATCGCATGGCCTCTCAGTCAGAACCCGGTTGAGAAGCGGGATGGGCGTTGACGAAGGCGAACCCTCCGCCATCGCGCTCGAAGAGCCTTTCGATGGCCTGAAATCCGGCGCCGATCCATCGTGCAATCCACACCTCGACGGCTTCCTCGTCGGCCCGAGGCCTTGCGGGTTGAGGAGGGCGTATTGCGGCGCAGCCTGCTCGACCTTGCGCAGATCGTTCAGGATGGACTGGTGGTCGGCCACCCTTCAGGTTGAGTGCGGTCCGGACTCGCCAGGCTGCGCCGGAGCACCAGGAATCGTGCAACCGGATCATGGCCGTTCCCTTGTCACCATGCCTCTGCATGGCCCGAAGCCAATCGAGCGGAAGCCGGAAGCGGAGGCGGTCGCCTTCAGCTGCACCTCGTCCCCGTCCTCGAGGAAGGTCCTGAGCTCGCCGGTGGGCAGGGTCAGCGGTCGCCGCCCGCCGTCCGACAGCTCAGCGAGGCTGCCGAATTCGCCTCTCTCCTCTCCCGAGAGGGTGCCGGTGCCCAGAAGATCGCCAGGATTCAGGTTGCAGCCATTGGCGGTGTGATGGGCGACCATCTGGGCGACCGTCCAATACATGTTCGTTGCCGGACCGCGGCTGAGCCGGATCGGAGCGAGGCCCGCCTCCCGCATCCTTGCGGACAGCAGAAGCACTTCCAGATCGATCGCCAGGGCGCCCTCGGCCTGGTCGACTTCATCCCAAAGGTAAGGCAGCGGTTTCGGGTCCCCGTCCGGACGCGGCGGCTGCGCCCTGCGGAAGGGCGCCAGCGCCTCCGCCGTCACGACCCAGGGTGACACTGTGGTGAGGAAACTCTTCGCCAGAAAGGGGCCGAGCGGCTGATACTCCCACGCCTGAATGTCCCGGGCCGACCAGTCGTTAAGCAGGCCCAGGCCGCCGATGCGGCTCCCCGCCTCGGAGATCGGCGTCGCTTCACCAAGCGCATTGCTCCCCGCAATCCAGACTGCGAGTTCGAGTTCGTAGTCCAGCCGGCGAGTCGGACCAAAGTCCGGCCCTTCAGACTCTGGCCCCTTTCGCTGCCCCTTCGGCCGAACAACCGGGGCGCCGGACGGTTGCACGGAGGAAGCTCTGCCATGGTAGCCGATGGGCACGTGCTTGTAGTTCGCAAGCAGCGGGCTGTCGGGGCGGAACTGCCTGCCGATGTTGGTGGCGTGGTGAATCCCGGCGTAGAAGTCAGTGTAGTCGCCAATGACAAACGGCAGTCGCAACCGGCATTCCGAGGCTTCAACGAGGTGAGGCTGGAACATCGCCTGGCCGGCTGGCGAGGTCAGACCTTCGAACACCGCCCACCGCAGCTCGCGCCGGGCCTGGGCGGGCAGGGCGAAAAGCGGATTCAGCGCAGGTGCGGCAAGCGCAGGCGCCAACCCGGCAGGCAGGCCACCCGACGCCGAGAGTGCGGACAGGTCGAGGATGAAAGGCCCGATCGCCGTTCCGATCCGGGCCGCCTCATCGCCCGACGAAAAGACCCCGAGCGGAAGATTTTGCACCGGGAAGTCGGGATGCGCGTCAGCGCCCGGAATCCAGCTGGAGGCCGCCGGGTCATGAGTATGATCTGTGTGCGTCACCCGGAGGGTTCCTCGTGAAGCCAGGCGGCCTGTCGGGGCGCGCGCCTGGTCAGGGCCCACTCCTCGAGCATTACCGGCGCCAGGGCGCGCAGCTCTGCGTGTTGAGCGGGCTTGCCGATATTGCAGGCAAGCTCCAGGCGGTGGCCGTTGGGATCAAAGAAATAGATCGACTTGAATATGCCGTGATAGGTCGGGCCAAGCACATCGATCCCCTGCCCTTCGATATGCGCCTTTGCGGCGACCAGGGCTTCCAGATCCTCAACCTCGAAGGCGATGTGCTGGACCCAGGCCGGGGTGTTCGGGTCGCGCCCCATTTCCGGTTGTTGCGGCAACTCGAAGAAGGCGAGCACATTGCCCCCGCCGCAGTCGAGGAAGACATGCATGTAGGGATCTTCTTCGCCGGTGGACGGCACCTTGTCCTCGGCGAAGGCGGTGGTGAAATCCATGCCGAGCACGCGGCGGTACCATTCGACGGTTTCCTTGGCGTCCCGGCATCGGTAGGCGACGTGATGGATACGCTTGAGGCGGGGCGCGGTCACCGCGCCAGCTCCCGGGTTTCCAGCGCGCCGCGGCGCAACTGGTCGCGCTCCATGCTTTCGAAAAGGGCCGTGAAGTTGCCCTCGCCGAAGCCTTCATCCTTCTTGCGCTGGATGAACTCGAAAAACACCGGGCCGACCATCGTCTCGGAGAAGATCTGAAGCAGCAGTCTCGGGTCGCCCGACTGCGTCGAGCCGTCGAGCAGAATCCCGCGCCTCTGCAATTCCTCGACCGGCTCGCCGTGCCCGGGGAGGCGCTCGGCCAGCATCTCGTAATAGGTTGCGGGCGGCGGCGTCATGAACGGCGTCCCCAGCGCCTTCAACCTGTCCCAGCAGCTGAGAAGATCGTCGCAAAGGAAGGCGATGTGCTGAATGCCCTCGCCATTGTAGGCGCGCAGAAACTCCTCGATCTGACCACCGCCCGCCTTTCCCTCCTCGTTGAGCGGGATACGGATCTTGCCGTCGGGCGCCGTCATCGCCCGGCTGGTGAGGCCCGTGTACTCGCCCTTGATGTCGAAATAGCGGATTTCGCGGAAGCCGAAGACGCGCTCATAGAACCCGCCCCAGTGCGCCATCCGCCCGCCGTAAACGTTGTGCGTCAGGTGGTCGATGGTGTGGAAGCCCGCCCCTACCGGATGACGATCGACGCCCGGCAGATAGACAAAGTCGATGTCGTAAATGGAAAGGTCGCTCTGCCCCTGTCCCTCGTACCGATCGATCAGATAGATGATCGAGCCGCCGATCCCGCGGATCGCAGGGAGGCGAAGCTCCATGACCCCCGTGCGGCTTTCGACCGGCTCGGCCCCCCGTGCGAGGGCGAGTTCATAGGCCTTGTTGGCGTCCCGGACCCGCCAGCCCATGCCGCAGCACGAAACGCCGTGCTCCGCGGAGAAATAGGCGGCGGCGCTGCGCGGTTCATAATTGGCGATCAGATTGATCCCGCCCTGCCGCCAGAGCTGGACGTCCTTGGAGCGGTGTCGGGCGATCAGGGTGAATCCCATGCTTTCGAACACGGGCTCCAGCACGCCCTTCTTCGGCGCGCTGAATTCAATGAACTCGAAGCCATCCAGGCCCAGCGGGTTGTCAAACAGGTCGGCCATCGGGTGCGTCACCATAGAGTGAATGCTGAGGTGTGCAGTCTAGCGCAATTCGCGCGACAGTCAGCGCCCAGACTCCTTACGGGATAGTGCGGGGGTGCGTTGCTGCTACAAGTGCGCGCTTTGCAAGCTTGGGGAAGGAGCCGAAGATGTCGACGCGCAGGAACATCTCCTTCGGAGGCCAACTCGAGAGCATCGTCGGCTACAGCCGCGCGGTGGTCGTCGGCCCATGGTGTTTTCTGGCCGGGACCACCGGCTCCGACCCCCACACCAAGCAGATTCCCGCGGATATCAAGGTTCAGGTCGCCAACGCCTTCGGCACGGCCGAGCGGGCCTTGCTTGAGGCGGGCTTCGCCATGTCTGATGTCGTCCGGGTCACCTATTATGTTACCGAGCCGGGAATTCATGACGAACTCGCGCCCCTGTTCGGCGACAGGTTTCGCGACATCCGACCCGCGGCGACCTACCTTGAGGTGGCGGGACTGGCCTATCCGGAACTCAAGTTCGAAGTCGAGATCACAGCGCTGAAGGCTTAGGCGGGCTCTCGCAGTGGACGGTCCCGGAGGGTGACCGGCCCCCCGTTACAGCAATTTAAGTGGCGAAAGGCGCCCGGTGTCGGCATAGGGCGTCCATGAATCCCCCGACATCCCGCCTGTCTGGACGGGGCCTCTCGGCGGCCCTTGCTGCAGGCGTACTGGCCCTGCCCCTTTGCGCGCAGGCCCTGGTCATCATGGGGGAGAAGGATATTCCCCGTGTCGTGAGTTTCGGCGGGCCTTGTCCGGGATGCGATCTCTCCGGCCGGCAGCTTTACGGCGCCCGCTTCGTCGGAGCGGATTTTTCCGGAGCCGCCTTTGTGGGCGCCAATCTGCGGCAGGTTCAGTTCACCGGAACGGATTTCAGCAGATCCGACCTTTCCCGAAGCGACCTGAGCGATGCAAGGATTTCAGGCGTGGACTTCGACGGCGCCCGTATGACCGATGTTCGCCTTGATGGCGCGCGGGTCCGAGGGGCCAGCTTCACCGGGGCCGACTTCGAAGGCGCCAGCCTGCGAGGGGTCGTCTTTTTCGGGGTTGATCTCTCCGGCGCGCGCAACCTTCGCCAGGACCAGCTGGACGGGGCCTGTGCGACAGGCGCGGTACGCCTGCCGCGGGGGCTCTTCCTGCGGCCCTGTCCGCGGGACTGACCCGCGACCTCAGACCTTGATCGGCAGGGCCGTGCGGATGTGCAGCTCCTTGAGCTGCTTGTCCTCGACCGGCGACGGCGCGCTCATCAAGAGGTCCTGGCCCTGCTGGTTCATCGGGAAGGCGATGACCTCGCGGATGGCCGTCTGGCCCGCCAGCAGCATGACGATCCGGTCGATGCCGGGCGCCAGGCCGCCGTGCGGCGGCGCGCCGTAGCGGAAGGCGTTGAGCATGCCGCCAAAGGCGCTCTCCACGTCTTCAGCGCCCATGCCGACGATCTCGAAGGCCCGCAGCATGACGTCCGCCCGGTGGTTCCGGATGGCGCCTGAGCACAGCTCATAGCCATTGCAGACGATGTCGTACTGGTAGGCCAGGATATCGAGGGGATCGCATGTGTTCAGCGCCTCCAGTTCGCCCTGGGGCATGGAGAAGGGGTTGTGGGAGAAGTCCACCAAACCCGTCTCCTCGTTCAGCTCGAACATCGGGAAGTCGACGATCCAGACAAACTCGAACCTGTTCTCGTCCACCAGGCCGAGCTCGGTCCCGACCCGGGTGCGGGCGAGGCCGGCGAACTTTGTGAAGACCTTGGGATCGCCGCCGACAAAGAAGGCCGCATCGCCCACCTTCAGGCCCAACTGCTCACGGATCGCTTCGGTGCGCTCGGGACCAAGGTTCTTGGCGATCGGCCCGGCGCCGCCCTCCTCGCCCTCGCGCCAGAAGATGTAGCCCAGGCCGGGCTGGCCCTCGGACTGGGCCCAGCTGTTCATCCGGTCGCAGAAGGCCCGGCTGCCGCCGCCCGGCGCGGGAATGGCCCAGATGGCGTTCTTCGGGGTCTCCAGCATGCGGGCGAAGACGCCGAAGCCGCCGCCGCGGAAGGGCTCGGAGACGTCCTGCATGACCAGGGGGTTGCGCAGGTCCGGCTTGTCCGAGCCGTACTTCTGCATGGCCTCCCGGTAGGGGATGCGCGGGAAGGGATAGGGCGTCACCGGCTTGCCTTCGGCGAACGCCTCGAAGACGCCGTGCATGACGGGCTCGATAGCCGCGAAGACGTCCTCCTGGGTCACGAAGCTCATCTCGACGTCAAGCTGGTAGAACTCCAGGCTCCGGTCGGCGCGCAGGTCCTCGTCGCGGAAGCAGGGGGCGATCTGGAAGTAACGGTCGAACCCGGAGACCATCAGCAGTTGCTTGAACTGCTGGGGAGCCTGAGGAAGGGCGTAGAAGGTCCCGGGGTGCAGGCGCGAGGGCACCAGGAAGTCCCGGGCGCCCTCCGGCGACGAGGCCGTCAGGATCGGCGTCTGGTACTCCAGGAAGCCCTGGTCGATCATGCGGTTGCGGATCGAATGGATGACCTTCGAGCGCAGGACGATGTTCCGGTGCAGGGTCTCGCGCCGCAGGTCGAGATAGCGGTGCTTGAGGCGGATTTCCTCGGGGTAGTCCGGCTCTCCGAAGACCGGCAGGGGCAGTTCGGCGGCCTCGGACAGGACCTCGGCGGCGCGCACGCGCACCTCGACCTCACCCGTGGCGAGGTTGGGGTTCACGGTCTCGGGCGTGCGGGCGACAACCTCGCCATCGATGCGGATGACGCTCTCGGCGCGCAGGCGCTCGATGGTGGCGAAGCCGGGGGTCTCTGGCGCGAAGACCAACTGGGTCAGGCCGTAATGGTCACGCAGGTCCACGAAGACCAGGCCGCCATGGTCGCGCTTGCGATTGATCCACCCCGACAGGCGAACGGACTGGCCGGTGTCGGAGGCGCGCAGGGCGCCGCAGGTGTGGGTGCGATAGGCGTGCATGGGGTCGAAAGGGCTCCGGAATCCAAGGCGCGGAAGGGCGCATGCAAGGGGCGGAAAGTCAAGGTTTCCGCCCCTTGCGAACGCTGGCCGGAGCCGCCTCTGGCGCCTACTTCTTCGGGTCGACCAGGGCCTGATAGGTCAGGGTCCGGGCGGCCGTGCCAAGGTCCTCGCCGCCCGTTCCGCCGAGACGCTGGACCATACCGATGAAGTAGAGGTCATTGGTCGGGTCGACCCAGAACCAGGTCCCGGCCGCGCCGCCCCAGCTCATGGTGTTGGCGCCTTCAAGGCTGCCGGAGGCGCGCGGGTCCATGTTGACCATGAAGTCCAGGCCAAAGCCCACCGCCTCGTTGAAGCGCGAGCCCGAGGTGCCGTTGGACGTCACCAGCACGCTCTTGGGGATGACGTTGGTCCGCATCAGCTCCACCGTCGCCGGGGCCAGGATCCGGGCGCCGTCCAGTTCACCGCCGTTCAGCAGCATCTGGGAGAACCGCCCGTAGTCCGAAGTGGTGGAAACCAGGCCGCCGCCGCCCGACTCCATGGCCGGGGGCTTTGTATAGTCTGGGGGCGGGTTGTCGAAGATGGCGGTGGCGAGAACGTTCTGACGGGTCTTGGGATCCGTCATGTAGAGGGTCGCCAGGCGATCGGTCCTGCCGGCTGGAACATAGAAGCCGGTGTCCGCCATCTTCAGCGGCGCGAAGATGCGCTCCTGCATGAAGGCGCCCAGGGTCTGGCCGGTGATGCGTTCGACAATGGCGCCCTGGATGTCGACTGAGATCGAATAGGACCAGGCCGCACCAGGCTGGAACATCAGCGGGATGTCCGCGATGCGGGTGATCATGTCGTTCAGGCCATCGGCGCCCAGAACCCGCTTGTCGCGGAACATCCGGTCCACGGGATGCTTGTCGCCCAGGCCATA
>JBJTFE010000099.1:0-3956 GCA_046093265.1 Phenylobacterium sp.
CGGCAAGGACAAGGGCCGCCAGGGCTCCGTCCTGAAGGTCCTGCCGAAGGAAGACCGGGTGGTCGTGCAGGGGATCAACTTGATCCAGCGGCACACCCGTCCGACCCAGGCCGATCCCCAGGGGGGCATCCGCACCCGCGAGGCCGCCCTGCATGTGTCCAATGTCGCCATCGTCGACTCCAAGGGAAGGCCGACCCGCGTCGGTTTCCGGGTCGAGGAAGGCAAGAAGGTCCGCGTGGCCAAGACCACCGGCGAGGTCATCAATGGCTGAACAAGCTTATGAGCCGAGGCTGAAGACCGATTATCGTCAGCGCATCCGCGGGGCGATGCAGGAGAAGTTCGGCTACACCAACGAGATGCAGATTCCGCGTCTGGACAAGATCGTCCTGAACATGGGCATTGGCGAAGCCGTGGGCGACTCCAAGAAGGTCCAGGCCGCGATCGCGGACCTGACCCGCATCGCGGGCCAGAAGCCCGTTCCGACCAAGGCCCGCAACTCCATCGCCGGCTTCAAGCTGCGCGAAGGCATGGTGATCGGCGCCAAGGTCACCCTGCGCAAGGATCGCATGTACGAATTCCTGGATCGTCTGATCACTATCGCCCTTCCGCGGGTGAAGGACTTCCGGGGCCTCAAGCCGACGTCGTTCGACGGTCGTGGCAACTATGCCATGGGTCTCAAGGAGCACATCGTGTTCCCCGAGATCAATTACGACCAGATCGACCAGCTGTGGGGCATGGACATCATCGTCGCCACGACTGCGAAGTCCGACGAAGAGGCTCGCCAGCTTCTTCGGGAATTCCAGTTCCCGTTCAACGCCTAAGGAACGGGAGGAAAAGGGAAAATGGCCAAGAAGAGCGCCGTCAACCGCAACGAGAAGGTCAAGCTGCTCGTCCAGCGCTATGCCGCACGCCGTGAGGCGCTGAAGGCGATCGCGAATGATGACAGCCTGCCGCTCGAGGATCGTTTTGAGGCCCGCCTCAAGCTCGCCGAACTGCCCCGCAGTTCGTCGAAGACCCGGATTCGCAATCGCTGCGAGGTCACGGGCCGCCCGCGCGCCGATTACCGCAAGTTGAAGATGAGCCGGATCGCCCTGCGCGAACTGGGTTCGCAGGGCCAGATTCCTGGCCTCGTGAAATCGAGCTGGTGAGGAGGGTCCCATGGTGAACGACCCCGTTGGCGACATGATCGCCCGCATCAAGAACGCCGCGACCCGCGGGCGCTCGAAGGTCTCCTGCCCGGCTTCGAAGATGCGCGCCCGCGTGCTCGACGTGCTTGCCGAGGAGGGCTACATCCGCAGCTACCATCTCGTCGAGAAGCCCGGTGCGTTCCCCGAGTTCGAGATCGAGCTCAAGTACTTCGACGGCCGTCCTGTGATCGTCGAGATCCGTCGGGTCTCCAAGCCGGGTCGCCGCGTCTACTCGTCCATCTCGGACCTGAAGCCGGTGAAGAACGGTCTCGGCATCTCGGTTCTCTCGACGCCGAAGGGCGTCATGTCCGACGCAGCGGCGCGTGACGCCAATGTCGGCGGCGAAGTCCTGCTGCGGGTGTACTGACATGTCCCGGATCGGAAAGAAGGCGGTTCCGACGCCTGCGGGCGTCAACGTGACCATCGAGGGTCAGACCCTGACGGTGAAAGGGTCCAAGGGCCAATTGTCGTGGACCCTGCCCGAAGAGGTCGAGGTTCGCCAGGAAGGCGGGGAGATCGTTGTCGCCAAGCGTGTCGACACCACCCGAGCGCAGGCCATGTGGGGCCTGTCCCGCACACTGGTGAACAACATGGTCGTCGGCGTCTCTGCAGGCTTCGAGGAGACCCTTGAGCTGGTGGGCGTCGGTTATCGTGCGCAGATGAAGGGCTCGGCCCTGAACATGCAGCTCGGCTTCAGCCATGAAGTCGACGTCGACCCTCCGGCCGGCGTCACCTTCGCCACACCGAAGCAGACCGAGATCAAGATCAGCGGGATCGACAAGCAGGTGGTCGGCGAGATCGCCGCTCGCATTCGCCGGATCCGTCCGCCCGAACCCTACAAGGGCAAGGGCGTCCGGTATTCGGGCGAAAGGGTCCGTCGCAAAGAAGGCAAGAAGAAGTAAGCCATGGCTGTCTCCACCCGTGACTCCGCCAAGCGGCGCGCCGAGCGCACACGCATCCGGCTCCGTCAGCTGGCCAATGGCCGGCCTCGCCTGTCCGTGTTTCGCTCGTCCAAGAACATCTACGCCCAGGTCATCGATGACGAAAACGGGGTGACGCTTGCGTCCGCCTCGTCCCTCGAGGGCGATGCGCGCCAGAAGGGTTCCGACAAGGCCGCTGCGGCCCGGATCGGCGCTCTTGTGGCCCAGCGCGCTCTGGAAAAAGGCGTAAAGGACGTCGTCTTCGATCGGGGCGGCTACATTTATCACGGCCGGGTCAAGGCCCTCGCCGACGCCGCGCGCGAAGCCGGCCTGAACTTCTAGGGGTAACTGATGGCTCGTGGAAACGAACAGCGTGGCGAGGGCGGACAGCGCCGCGGTCGGGACCGGGGCGCCCCCGTCGAGGAGCGCGCCGAATCCGACATCGTCGAGAAGCTGGTCCATATCAATCGCGTCGCGGCGACCGTGAAGGGCGGCCGGCGGTTCTCTTTCGCCGCCCTCATGGTGGTTGGCGACCAGAAGGGCCGCGTCGGCTTCGGTCACGGCAAGGCCCGCGAGGTCCCCGAGGCCATTCGCAAGGCGACTGAAGAGGCCAAGAAGACCATGATCCGCGTGCCGCTCCGCGAGAGCCGCACCCTGCACCACGACGGCGCGGGCCGCTGGGGCGCAGGCAAGGTCGTGGTTCGCTCGGCGCCTCCCGGGACCGGCGTGATCGCCGGCGGCCCGATGCGCGCCGTGCTGGAAACCCTCGGGGTCCAGGATGTGGTCGGCAAGTCGGTCGGCTCATCCAACCCCTACAACATGGTCCGTGCGACCTTCGAGGCGCTGAAGGGCCAGGCGTCGCCGCGCCAGATCGCCTCCAAGCGGGGCAAGAAGGTCGCAGATGTCATCGGTCGTCGCGCTGATGGCGCCTCGGCCGTCGCCGACGGAGAATGAGCATGACCACGGTCACCGTTCGTCAGATCGCCAGTCCCATCCGCCGCAAGAAGGACCAGCGCGCGACCCTCGTCGGCCTGGGCCTCAACCGGATCGGACGTGTCTCCACCCTGGACGACACGCCCTCCGTGCGCGGCATGATCGCCAAGGTCCACCACCTGGTCGAGGTGGTGTCCGCCTGACTTCCGGCGGGTCTCCGGACCCGCTTTCGACCCCGTCAAAGCCGAGTCGGGCCCTTGCCCGGCGACAGATCTCAGGAGAGAGGCGCCCATGACCAAGCTCAACGAACTCGCCCCGCGTCCCGGTTCCGTGAAGGGCCGCATGCGTGTCGGCCGCGGCCCGGGGTCGGGTAAGGGCAAGACCGCAGGTCGCGGCGTGAAGGGCCAGAAATCCCGGACGGGCGTGTCTATCGCCGGCTTCGAGGGCGGCCAGATGCCTCTGCACATGCGCATGCCGAAGCGCGGCTTCAACAATCCCTTCGCCCTGGAGTTCGCGGAAGTGAACCTCTGGCGACTGGAGCAGGCCGTGGCCGCCGGCAAGCTGGACGCCAAGGCCCCAGTCGACGCCGCGGCCCTGGTCGCCGCCGGCGTGATCCGTCGTCCGCTGGACGGCGTGAAGCTGCTGGGCAAGGGCGAACTGAAGGCCAAGCTCAACCTCACAGTCTACGCGGCCTCGGCCGCCGCCAAGGCGGCGGTGGAGAAGGCGGGTGGATCCGTCACCACGACCGCACCTGTCGATACCGGTGAGCCGAAGGGCAAGCTGCAGAAGAAGGTTCGCGACTGATCCCGCAGTTGTCGACCGGCGAGGGCTGACAGTCCGCCGGACGAACTCTATCTTGCACCGGTCACCAGTGAGGGCGTCCCATGGCTTCGGCCGCTGAGCAGCTTGCCGCAAA
>JBJTFE010000100.1:0-3680 GCA_046093265.1 Phenylobacterium sp.
CGCCGCTGCAGTCCATCCTCCAGTCGATCGAGGGTCCGGTCGCCAAGATCATCGCGGTCATCATCATCGTCACCGGCCTGACGCTGGCGTTCGGCGATACGAGCGGGGGATTTCGGCGCCTCATCCAACTCGTCTTCGGCCTGTCGATCGCCTTCGCGGCGTCCAGCTTCTTCCTGTCGTTCTTCTCGTTCGGCGGCGGGGCGCTCGTCTGATGGCGGGCCTCCTGCATCATCCCGATGAGGTCGCGGGCTTCTCGGTTACAGTCCACCGCGCGCTGACGGAGCACATCCTGCTCGGCGGCGCACCGCGCAGCATCGCCATCATGAATGGCACGCTTGCCGGCGCTGTCGGTCTCGGATTGCGGCTATGGCTGGTTGGTCGTCTCATCTGGGCGATCGGCCATTTCGCCGCCGTTTGGGCAGCAAAGCGCGATCCGCTCTTTGTCGAAGTGGGCCGCCGACATCTGCGCATTCCGGGCCATCTCTCGGTCTGAGGCCTAGCCATGATGAACCTCGCCGAATATCGCCGTACCGCGACCCGTCTCGCTGAGTTCCTGCCCTGGGCGGCGCTGGTCGGCGAAGGGGTCGTGCTGAACAAGGATGGCAGCTTCCAGCGCACCGCGCGCTTTCGTGGTCCCGATCTCGACTCAGCTGTGGCCGCCGAACTGGTGGCCGTCGCCAGTCGCCTCACCAACGCCTTCCGGCGTCTGGGCTCGGGCTGGGCGATCTTCGTCGAAGCGCAGCGTCACGAAGCCGCCTCCTATCCGACAAGCCGCTTTGCGGACGCCGCCTCCGCCCTCGTTGATGCGGAGCGCAAGGCCGACTTCGAGGAAGCGGACGCGCATTACGAGTCGATCTACTTCCTGACCTTTCTCTATCTCCCGCCTGCCGAGGACGCCGCGCGGGCGGAGACCTGGCTCTACGAGGGTCGCCAACAGTCCGGCGTCGATCTGTTGATTTTCACCCAGAACTGAGCCGGTTAGGCCCATAATTTTCACTGAGAACTGAGCCATGTGAACCTTTCCCCGAAGCTGAGAGCGTCGGGGGCAACGGAGTGATCCACATGGGACTTTTGAACATCATTCGCCGGATGCATAAGCGGCAGAAGCTTTCGATCCGCGAGATTGCGCGGTTGACTGGCGTGTCGCGGAATACCGTGACCAAGCATCTGGCGGCGAACACGATCGAACCGAAGTTCGCGACGCCGGAGCGTCAAAGCAAGCTTGATCCCTTTGCCGAGAAGCTGGCGGGTTGGCTCAAGACCGAAGCGGGTAAGTCGCGCAAGCAGCGGCGAACCATGAAGCAGCTGCACGCCGATCTCGTGGCGCTTGGCTTTACCGGTTCCTATGCCCGGGTGGCAGCATTTGCGCGCAAATGGAAAGCGGATCGGCAGCGCGAACAGCAAACAACGGGGCGTGGGACCTTTGTGCCGCTGCATTTTGACCCCGGCGATGCGTTCCAGTTCGACTGGAGCGAGGACTTTGCGGTTCTGGGCGGTGAACGCACCAAGCTGCAGATGGCGCACATCAAGCTGTCACACAGCCGGGCTTTTCTACTTCGAGCCTATCCCCTGCAGACCCACGAGATGCTGTTTGATGCGCATTGGCACGCGTTCCGGGTCTTCGGAGGCGTGCCTGCGCGGGGCATTTACGACAACATGAAGACGGCGGTGGATCGTGTCGGCCGCGGCAAGGAGCGGCAGATCAACATGCGCTTCCTCGCGATGACCAATCATTACGTCTATGAGGCGGAGTTCTGCAATCCGGCGGCGGGCTGGGAGAAAGGGCAAGTCGAGAAGAACGTTCGGGATTCTCGCTACCAGATGTTGCAAGGCATGCCGGACTTTCCGGATCTTGCCGCGTTGAATGCTTGGCTGGAAGCACGCTGCCTCACGTTGTGGCGGGAGACCCCGCATGGCAAACAGCCCGGCTCCATCGCCGATGTCTGGGCTGAAGAACAGGCTGCGCTGATGCCGCTGCCGGTCGCCTTTGACGGCTTCATCGAGTTGAGCAAGCGCGTCTCGCCGACCTGTCTGATCAGCTTCGAACGCAATCGCTACAGTGTTCCGGCGTCATTCGCGAACCGACCCGTCAGCTTGCGGGTCTATCCTGACCGGCTGATGGTGGCGGCCGAGGGGAACTTCCTGTGCGAACATGTGCGCGTGATCCAGCGCAGCCACACGCTGCCAGCAAAGACCATCTATGACTGGCGGCACTATCTGGCGGTCGTGCAAAGAAAGCCCGGAGCCCTTCGCAACGGGGCGCCATTCCTAGAATTACCGGCCCCCTTCAGACAGTTGCAGGACCACTTGCTACGTAAGCCCGGTGGCGACCGCGAGATGGTCGATATCCTCGCATTGGTGCTTCACCACGATGAGCAGGCTGTGCTGACCGCCGTGGAAATGGCGTTGACCGAGTGCGTGCCCACCAAGACCCATGTCCTGAACCTTCTGCACCGGCTGATCGACGGCAAGGTGATCGGCGGGCCATCACTGGATACGCCACAGGCGCTGGTCCTCCACCGTGAGCCCAAGGCTAATGTGGAACGCTATGACGGCCTGCGCGCCCAGGTCGCAGGAGGCCGCCATGCGTCATGATCCCGCTGCTGGCGCCATTGTCATCATGCTGCGCAGCCTGAAGATGCACGGCATGGCCCAGGCCGTCACTGACTTGATCGAGCAGGGGGCACCAGCCTTTGAATCCGCAGTTCCGATGCTGTCGCAATTGTTGAAGGCCGAATTGGCCGAACGCGAAGTGCGCTCGATTGCCTATCACATGAAGTCGGCGCGGTTCCCGGCTTACAAGGACCTCTCAGGCTTCGACTTTGCTACCAGCGAGATCAACGAGGCCACCGTCCGGACGCTGCATCGCTGCGAGTTCATGGACGGTGCCCAGAACGTCGTGCTGATCGGCGGTCCGGGAACTGGCAAAACCCATGTCGCTACCGCCCTCGGCATCCAGGCAATCGAGCATCACCGCCGAAAGGTCCGCTTCTTCTCCACCATCGAACTGGTCAACGCCCTAGAACAGGAAAAGGCCAAGGGAAAGGCCGGACAGATCGCGGAAGGCCTGACCAGGCTCGACCTCTTGATCCTGGACGAACTTGGCTATCTGCCGTTCAGCGCATCAGGCGGGGCCTTGCTGTTCCATCTGCTCAGCAAGCTCTACGAACGCACCAGCGTCGTCATCACCACCAACCTCAGCTTCAGCGAATGGGCCACGGTTTTTGGCGACGCAAAGATGACCACCGCCTTGCTCGACCGGCTAACTCACCGCTGCCACATCCTCGAGACCGGCAACGACAGCTTCCGCTTCAAGGCAAGTTCAGCCGCAGCGGCCCGAAAAAAAGAAGGAGACAAACCCGCCCTTGACCCCAGCATGAACCGAAATCCATAATCAGAGGTGGCTCACTTCTCGGTGAAAAAACCGGCTCACTTCTGGGTGAAAATCAACACAGAGATACGATTAAGCTCCGGCAGACCCGGCCTTTTGTCGTGAAGGAGCAGGGCTACCTTGTTCCTAAGAAGAGTATCTTCAACCGGATCATCGGCGACAGCCATCTTGAGCTGCTTTTTGCATCCTTCCTGGACAGTTGCTCAGATGTGTCTGCCTACGCGAAGAACTATTTCGCGGTGAACTTCAAACTCGACTACGTCAATGCCGATGGGAGTATCTCCAACTA
>JBJTFE010000101.1:0-21086 GCA_046093265.1 Phenylobacterium sp.
CAGGCCCAGGATCAGGTCGGCATGGCCTTCGATCCGCCCGGAGCGCCGATCCCCGCCCAGAGGCCCCGGCCGCACGTCGCCCTGTCTGCGGACCCGCGAACGCCAGCGGATCGCGCTCGCTGCGCTGACCCCGAACCGGACCGCCGCCTGACGGCACGACCTCCCGCCCTCACTCGCGGCGATCACACGATCCCGCAGATCTACCGAAAGCGCCTTGCTCATCCCTGCTGGCCTCCGTCCCCAGCATGAAGGTTGAATCAGAACCCGGCCCCCTTGGGGATCCCCCAAGATTCAATCAGGTCGCAAAGGGCTCTAGTGGGGCCGATCAACGGCGAGTGGTTCCTGGCCTATGTCGAGCAGGTGCTCTGCCCGACGCTCAAGCCAGGCGACGTCGTGGTGGTCGACAACCTCGGCTCGCACCGCAACTCGAGGATCCGGCTGGCCATAGAAGCCTCCGGCGCCAGCCTGGTATTCCTGCCGAAATACTCGCCAGACCTGAACCCCATCGAGATGGCCTTCTCAAAACTCAAGGCCATCCTGCGCAAGGCCGCCTAACGATCCACCGAAGCCCTCTGGAACCGCATAGGCCTCATCATCGACGGCTTCACACCCGACGAATGCGCCAACTCCTTCACGGCTGCAGGCTACGGTGCAACGTGAACGGATTCCGCTTTGGCCACGAATGGCGGCGTGTGCGGCTCCGTCTGGTCGCCAGGAGCTCGAATCCGCCTCCAGAAAAGGGGAGGGACGTTTATCCCTCCCGCCGGTACGTCATCGCATAGCCGAACCGTCCGCCAGGATGGACGGAGTCCGACGCCAGGATCAGGGTATCGTCCTCGGCGAAGTAGCGACGAAGCGTCCGCAGTGCGGCCCCGCCCGTTTCGGCCTTGAGGGTCCTGGCGTCCACTGCGGACAGCAGCTCCGCCGTGATCTCCTGGTCGATCCGGCCTGCCGCGACGCCGAACCGTTCGTCAAGCAAGACGTGCACGGAGCGGCCTTCGCCCAGATCACCCGCAACGCTGGTGAACGGCTGGGGTACATAGATCCGCGACAGGGCCAGTGGCAGCGACTCCGCGATGCGCAGCCCGTCGATCACCAGCCAAACTCGTGCCAGATCCCCACCAATCCGCGCCGCTTCCTCGGACGTCAGCGGACGTTCGACCTGGGCCAGCACCGTCAGCCGGGCGGTCTGGGCATACTGCATCAGATCCTCGACCCCACCCAGCGGCTGGACATAGGCCTGAGGGCTAGACGCGGCGATCACCGTGGTGCCCGCTCCCCGTCGCCGTGCGATCAGCCCGGCCTCCGTCAGCAGGCGGATAGCGTCGCGAGCAGTGTGGCGCGACACCCCGTGGGTCTGGGCAAGCTCCAGTTCGGGCGGCAGCTGAGACCGGACGGGGAAGTCGCCCCGCGCAATAGCGGCGCGCAGGGTCTCGGCGAGCTGACGATAACGGGGGGATGCCATGGTTTTCCCTACATCGCCCGTCGCATGGCGGACCAGTCCTCGGCCAATCGATCGCGGTGCGAGGGTGCTGCGACGTCGATCAGAGCTGCAGCCCGCGCGTCGATCGACAAACCGCGCAGATCGGCGACGCCGTGCTCCGTCACGATCACGACCGGATCGCCTCGGCCGACGCTGGGCGGACACGACAGGCGCGGCACGATCCGGCTGAGCGCATCGCCCTTGGCTGAGGCCGGCAGGGCGATGACCGGCATCCCGCCGTCGGACGCCCAGGCCCCGCGCAGGAAGTCGATCAAACCACCGGCCCCCGACACCTGCCGCCCATCCATCCACTCGGCGTTCACCTGCCCGAACAGATCGATCTCGATCGCCGAGTTGACGGCGATGAAGCGCGGGATGGCCGCGTGCGTCGAGATCGCGTGCGTCTCGCCCACTGGACGGAAGCGAACACGCGGATCGGTCGCGACGCGGGCGTAGAGGTCGGCCGAACCGAGCGCGACTCCGGTCGTCACCCCCTCCACGGCGTCGCGATCCAGCAATGCGATCAGCGGCTCGGTCACCATGCCGGAGTGGATCGACAGGCCCCGGTGATCGGCCAGCGCGGCCAGCGTTGCCACGCCGATTTTGCCGAGGCCGGTCTGGACGGTCGCACCGTCGGGGACCAAGGCCCCGACCCGCGCGGCGATGGCGGCGCTGACCGGATCGATCGCACCCGCGCCATAGCCGGGCAAGGGCGTGTCGACCTGCACCACAACTTCAAAGGTGTCCAGCGGGACGGTCGGCCCGTCACACACGGCCGGCATGGCCGTATGGATCAGGCCTATCCGCAGCCGTGTCCGGTCGAACACGGCCGGGCTGAAGTCGGCCGCGACACCGAGACTGCATCGGCCGTCCGCGCCCGGTGGAGCAATGGTGAAGACTCCGGCGTCGAACGGGCGCCCCGATAACCGTCTCCAGACCTGGGTGTAGGTCATGGGCGAGAAGGCCAGCTGACCCGCCCTGAAGCTGTCGTGCCATTCGGGTGCCAGGAAGATGGCCTCGGCCCGAGCCAGTGCATGCAGCCCGGCCCAGTCCGTGCGATTGACCCCCGGAATCCACACGCCTTCGAACGTCAACCTCGCCGCCGATTCGGGCTGCCTCGCCAGGGCCTCCGCCAATGCCAGCGGCTCGCCGGCGCAGCCCTGGACGAAGACACGGCCGCCGTTCGGCAAGGTCGACTTGAGGGCGTCGATAGCAGCGTCCATCGTCACGGAAAGCGGCATGGGTCGAGGATGGCTCCGGCTTGACCGGCGAGGGTCGGGGACGCGATAACAACATATGTCCGGACATTTGTCCTCCATCGCCGAACGACTGTCGGTTCTGCTGGCGAGGCCGGTCTCGCAGGACGATCGCGCGCGGGCACGATTGCACCTGCTCGACTGGGTCGGCTGTACCGTGGCGGGAGCACGGGAGGCTGATGTGGCGCGGGTCCGGGGGTTGGCTCGGGCAGAGGGCACAGGTGCCTGCAGCATCATCGGCGGCACTGGCGCTGGGCCCCAGGCGGCGGCGCTCGCCAACGGTCCGGCCGGAGCGATCCTGGAGATGGACGACGTGGATCGCCGCGCCCTGCTGCACCCTGGACCCGTGGTCATGCCCGCCGCCCTGGCGTTGGCCGAGCATCTCGGAGTGACGAGCGGCGACGCGCTGCTAGACGCGGTCGTTCGCGGCTATGAGGTCATGATCCGCATCGGCCGGGCGGCCGGGGCCTCGCACTATCGCTTCTTCCATCCGACCGGTACCGTCGGTGGCTTCGGTGCGGCGGCGGCTGGAGCGAGCCTCATGGGACTGGATGACGAACGGACCGCCTGGGCGCTCGGATTGGCCGGCCAGCAGGGTGCCGGGCTTTGGCGGGCGCGGCATGAACCTGGGTCGGTCAAGGCGCTTCACGACGGACGGGCTGCGGCGAACGGCGTGGCCTCGGCCCTGCTGGCGCGCGACGGTTTCCGCGGGCCGCTCAGGGTGCTGGAAGGCGAGCAGGGCTTCTTCCCGGCCATGGCCCCTGACGCAGACCCCGAGGTCGTACTGATCCCCGCCCACAGCTGGTTCATGCACGAGGTAAGCTTCAAGCCCCACGCCGCCTGCCGTCACGCCCACCCCACCATCGACGCCGCCCTTGCCCTGCGCGCGCGGATCGCCGGGCTGCCGGACACCGTGCGGGTCGAGACCTACCGCGATAGCGTCCTCTTCTGCGACAAGCCTGCGCCGACGACTGTCCCGGAGGCCAAGTTCTCGCTCCAGCACAGCGTCGCCGTCGCCCTGATCCGCGGCGACGCGGGCCTTGACAGCTTCGAGCCCGCCGCTCTGACCGATCCGGAGATCGCGGCGATGCGCTCCCGCGTCTCGGTCGCCGTGGCCGACGACCTGACCGCCACCTATCCGGCCCGCTTCGGCGCGCGTCTGATCGCCACGGCAGGCACCGTAGACCACCGGATCGAAACGCTTGACGCGCTCGGCGATCCCGAGAACCCCCTGTCGCCCGGTGCAGTTTGCGACAAGGCCCGCGCCCTGTTGGCCTGGGGAGGCATGAGCCCGGATGCGGCCGAGCGCCTGATCGCCGCCGTCCGGGGGCTGGGCGTCAGGACCACGGTTGCGGACCTTTCGGCCGCCCTGCCGGGGCGCGACGCATGACCCTGTCCCGCACGCTGGGCAAGCGCGTCCTGGCCCTGACCTGGGCGGACATCGACCCTGCTGCGCGAGCGGCGGCGAAGACCTTCCTGCACGATACCCTTTGCGTCGGCGCCGCCGGAGCCCACGCACCGCTTGCCGACAACGTGCTTGCCGCCGCCCGGCGTTGGGGCGAGGGCTCGGCCTGCGGCGTGCTCGGCCGGCCCGATGTGCGATTGCCCCAGCCCTCGGCCGCCTTCGTCAACGCCTTCCAGATCCACGCCCAGGAGTTCGACTGCGTCCATGAACCGGCCGTCGTTCACCCCATGGCGACTGTTGGTGCCGTGATCCTGTCCGAGGCCGACCGTGCCGCCTCCGAGGGCAAACCCGTCACCGGCGAAGGCCTGCTGACGGCCCTCGTCGCCGGGGTCGAGGTCGCCGCTTCCCTGGGGCTCGCTGCCAGCACGCCGCTCAAGTTCTTCCGCCCGGCGACGGCGGGAGTCTTTGGCTGCATCGCCGCCCTGATCTCGCTGCGCCGTCTGCCGGTGAATCAGGGTGTCTCCGCCTTCGGCTATGCCCTCGCTTTCGCGTCGGGCACAATGCAGGCCCACGCCGAGGGCAAGCCAGCGCTGCCTATCCAGATTGCCAACGCCGCCCGCGCCGCCGTCATGGCCGTTGATCTGGCTGAAGCTGGACTGCCAGGCCCCGAGGCTTCGCTGGAAGGGCCGTTCGGCTACCTTGCCCTGTTCGAGACGGCACACGACGCCGCACCCCTGACCCAACCCGCCCCCGGCTTCCGCATCGCCGAGGTAAGCTGGAAGCCCTTCCCGACCGGCCGCGCGGCCCACGGAGGCATTGTCGCCCTTCAGACCCTTATGGCGGATCACGGACTGACTTCGAGGGATGTGGCGGAGATCGTTTATCGTGCGCCGCCCCTCATACACCGTCTCGTCGGGCGTCGCCCCGGCACCGGGATGGTTCCAGCCTGGGCGCGGCTTTGCCTGCCGTGGCTTGGAGCCATAGTTCTCGCCCGCGGTACCGTGGGTCTCGCTGACTTCACGCCGGAGCGGCTGTCCGATCCGGCGCTCCTCCGGCTTGCGGACCGCATCCGCGTCGAGGTCGATGATAACCCCGACCCCGCCGCCTTTACGCCGGCGACCCTCACTGTCAACACGACCGATGGCCGCTTGTTCCGACACACGATCACGGCTCAGTTGGGTTCGCCCGAACAACCCCTGACCCGCGAGCAGCACCTGGCCAAGCAGGCGACCTGCCTCGACTTCGGGGGCCTCGGTGCTAATGCGGCCGCGCTCGCCGACGCCATCGACCGGTTCGAGACCCTGCCCGACGCCGCTGCGATCCTCTCTCTCCTCGGAGCCCGCCGATGACCGACACCCACCGCAACTATTGGGACGAGATCGATTTCGCCGCCATTGCTCGTGACCACCCCATCGGGGATGCCTTCACCAGGCTGCTGACCTCCATCAGCCGCGACGAGCTGCGCGCCCGACAAGAGACGCTGTTCGCCCGCTGCGTCGCCCGCGCGTGGAAGACCGCCTTCTATCGTCGTCTGTGGGGTACCGCCGGCATCGCCGAGGGCGACATCAAGAGCCTCGACGACCTGCCGAACCTGCCCAGCTTCGACAAGTCCGACATCATGAAGTCGCTGGAAATCGCGCCACCGTTCGGCGACTTCGCCGGCTTCGACAGCTACCCCGCCGTCAAACGCCCGCCCGTCATCTTCCACACCACCTCGGGCACCACTGGAAAGCCCCAGGTCCTGCTGTTCGGGCCCAAGAGCCGTGAGCTCCAGAATCTGCTTCTGGCCCGCCTCTATCGTTGGCAGGGACTGCGCCCGGGCGACGTCGTCCACTCGGTCTACGGCCACGGCATGATCAACGGCGGCCATTATGTGCGCGAGGCCGTGACCCACTGGACCAGCGCCGTCTTCATGTCGGCGGGTACGGGAGTCGAGACCCGTTCGGCCCAACAGGTCGAGCTGATGAAGACCTTCGGGGCCACGGCCATCTTTGGCTTCGCGGATTACATCAAGCGGCTGGCCGAGGTGGCGCGCGAGGCTGGACTGCGTCCCGGCGTCGACATTCCCGTGCGGATGATCTCGGGCCACATGGGGCGCGAGGACAAGCAGGCCCTGTCCGAAGCCTGGGGCGGGGCCGAATGCTTCGACTGGTACGGCGTCGGCGACACCGGCTGCATCGCGGGTGAGGGCCCCGACCGCGACGGCCTCTACGTCATGGAGGACGCCCAGTATCTGGAGGTCTGCGACATCGACACAGGCAAGCCTGTGGCCGACGGCTCGCCCGGCGACATGGTCGTGACCTGCCTCTACAAGGACGATCTTTACCCGATCATCCGCTTCAACACCCACGACGTGACCGAAGTCATCACCCGGCCGTCGTCCATCGGTGCCAGCTTCCGGCGCATCGAGGGGTTCCTGGGCCGCTCCGACAACATGGTGAAGGTGCGCGGCATCAACATTTTCCCCCAGGCCATAGGCCCCATGCTGGACGAGGCTCCGGAGTTCGCGGGCGAGTTCGTCTGCAAGACTCGCCGGGACGCCGCTGGGCGGGATTCCTTCGTGGTGGTAGTCGAGGCCTCGGCGTCGGGCGACCCTGCCCTTGCCGGCCGCTTCGGCGAGATCCTGAAGCGCAGGATAGGCATTGAAGTCGAAGTCGAAGTGGTCGGCCGTGGGGAGACCGCCGCCTTGACCCAGGTGGAGGTCCGTCAGAAGCCAATCCGCCTGATCGACGAGCGGTTCTGATGACCGACTCCTTCGAGCCCGAGGTCGCGGCCGGGGTTTGCGGGCTCGCCGCCGCTTATGGCGAGGGCTCGGCAAGGCCGGCTGCGGTGCTTGAGACCTATCTGGCCCGGATCGAGCAGGCGAACCCAGCGATCCACGCCTTTGTCGATCTGGACGTCGAGGGCGCGCGCGGTGCGGCGAAAGCATCTTCCCGTCGCTGGGCCTCGGGCTTGGCGTTGTCGCCGCTGGACGGCTGCCTGGTTGGGGTAAAGGCCAATATCGCTGTCGCCGGATTACCCTGGACAGCCGGCATCGGGGCCTATCGCGACCGCATCGCCGACCGGGATGCGGCTTGCGTGGCGCGCCTTCGGGCCGCCGGCGCGATCATCCTCGGCACGCTGAACATGGAGGAGGGGGCGCTCGGTGCCGTCACCGATAATCCGTGGTTCGGCCGGACCCAGAACCCCTGGCGCGCAGGCTACACGGCCGGCGGATCGTCGGGCGGTTCGGGCGCGGCAGTGGCGGCGGGCCTATGCGCGGTGGCGCTGGGAACCGACACCATGGGCTCGGTGCGCATTCCTTCCGCCTACTGCGGCGTGTTCGGGATCAAACCCCGCTACGCTGCCATATCGGAGGAAGGGGTCACGCCCCTTTCGCCCAGCCTCGACCACGTCGGCATCCACGCGAGGTCGGCCGGGGACTGTGCTGCGGTGCTCGCCGAGATCGCCGTGCCGGATCCCGCCTCGCCGACCGCCCCGCTCGCGGTGCTTGACGTCACCGACTGCGCATCCCTGTCCGACGACGTCCGCGCCGCCTTCGTCGCCCTGGTTGCCGCCGCCGAAGCCCAAGGCCTGCTGGACGGGTCCGTCCCGCTCGATATCGATCTCGGCCGCCTGCGACGCCGGGGCCTCCTGATCTCCGAGGCCGAGGGCTTGGCCGAGCACGCCGCTATGCTCCGGGCCCGCCCCGACGGCTTCTCCGAGACCTTCGCCAGCATGCTCCGCTGGGGTGCGGCCCAGCCCCCGGCAAAGCTCGCTGAGGCCCGCGCCGAGATCGCGGCGATGAAGCAGCGTGTGGAGGTCCTGATTGGCGACCGCATCGGCTTTCTGTGCCCCACCACCGGCGGCCCGGCCTTCCCGTTCGGCGATCCCGTTCCGGCGGACCAGGCCGACATCACCTGCCTCGCCAACATGGCGGGACTACCCGCCGTGGCGTTTCCGATGGGCCTGTCAAGCGATGGTCTGCCCCTGTCTGCCCAGATCATTGGCCGCGATAGCCAGGCGATCCTCGGGTTGGCCGAGCGGTTGGCGGTGACGCTACCACCGCTCTCCTTTTTGGGAGAGAGAACAAGCTAGCGAAACGGAAACTCCGGCTTCCGCTTGCCCAGAAATGCATTTCGTCCCTCGCTGAAGTCCTCGCCCTCGACCGCTTCGATCAGCCACCGCGCGGTCTCGTCCGTGTCCCTTGTCTCCCCGTCGGCGATCAGGCCGATGATGGCCTTTGCCCTGCGCGCGGTCCACTGGCTCGCCGCCGCGATCTGGGCGGTCTTCTCGGCCACCGCTGCCTCCAGTGCCTCCGGCGCATGCAGCGCATCGACAAGCCCGATCAAGAGGGCCTCTTCCGCCGCGATCAGCCGCCCGGTAAACAATATGTCCTTGGCCCGGGACAGGCCTACCGCCTGCACCAGTCTGCGTGTGTCCGGCAGCGAATAGACCAACCCCAGCTTGCCCGGGGTCAGGGCTAACCGCGCGTCGGCGGCCGCGATCCGTAGATCACACGCCAACGCCAGCCCTAGTCCACCCCCGACGCAGGCCCCCTCGATCATGGCGATCGTCGGCTTCTCGAATGCCGCCAGCGCCGCCATCGCCTTGCCGACCCGGTCGAAATAGTCGCGGGTTCTGTCCGGGGTCGCATAAACGGTCTCGAACTCGCCAATGTCGGCTCCTGCCGCGAAGGTCCCGCTTGCGCCCCGCAACACCAGGACCTTGGCTGCCCGATCGGCCGCCACCTCCGCCAGCAGGCCGGGCAAGGTGCTCCACATCGCCAGCGTCAGGGCGTTTTTCTTCCCGGGCCGGTTCAGAGTCAGGGTTGCCACATCGCCCGCGACCTCGACCTTCAGCGCATGATCCATAAGCCCGTCCACATCCTGTTGAGCGCCTGATTCACGGCCATTCGACCGATCACGCGTATTGGGGGTTTCATGCCCAATTGATCTAAGTCTATACCATTTTCAAAGGGCGGATCGCGCCGCCCGAGCGAGGGAGACGACGATGAGGGGTATCCGAGAAGGCATGCCGGTCCTGGCCCGCCACGCCGGCGAGTGGGAAGGCGAATACATCCACGTCGATCCCGACAACAACGTCATCGATCGTCACCGCTCGCATCTCCAGTGCAAGTTCCCTGACGACGGCCCCTATGCCTACTATCAGATCAACACCTACATTTGGGACGACGGCAGGAGGGAAGAGATACATTTCCCCGCCACCTATCGCGATGGCCAGATCTGGTGGGATACCGACCGCATCGACGGCCGCGCCTGGGAAATCGACCTGCGGTCCGTGTGTTTGACCTGGACGCGCAAGGACATGCCGGGTGCCTATCTCTATGAGATGATCCAGCTGTCCGTGGACGGCAACGACCGCGCCCGAACCTGGCACTGGTTCGAGAACGACAAACTGTTCAAGCGGACCTGCATCACCGAGCGCCGGGTGAAGTGAACCCGCTGCATGAGCATATGCCCGCGCTGGTCAGCCACGCGGGAGTGTGGGAGGGGACCTATCGGACGGTGACGACCTATGGCGTTGAGGTCGACCGCCATGCTTCGCGCATCGAGGTCTCCTTTCCCGACGACGGTCCTTACGCCTACCTGCAGAAGAACCGCTTCACCTGGTCCGACGGACGGGTGGTCGAGGCCGAGCATCCGGGCGTCTATCGCGACGGCCGCCTGTGGTGGGACACCGGATTGATCCAGGGACACGCCTGGCAGGGTGACGAGCGAACCTGCATCCTGACGTGGGAGCGGACCGATGCCCCGGGCGCGCATCTCTACGAGCTGATCGTCCTGGCGCCCGACGGACTGACCCGCGCCCGGACCTGGCACTGGTTCCGGGACGGTGAGTGCTATCAGCGGACGCTGATCGACGAGCGGCGCATCGCCTAGCGCGAGCAACTGCCCTGGAGGGTTCTCAGATTGATGCCGATCCGGGTCGCATCCGGGCTGGCCCAGACATAGCTGATCGCGGGCGCGCCCCTCTGGTCGTGGACATAGAGGGTCAAGGCGTCGGCGTTCTGCCCCGTCGGCCAGCGGACGTTCCTCATACGAAAGCCATACGTGCGTGGCGTGGTCTCATCGGTGGTGACCCAGACCTCCCCGCCCTGATCGTGGATCGCCAGATTACGGGCGTGGAACCAACCCCTCTGCGGTGCCTGTCGGGGCGCGGCCAGCCAGCAGGTGAAGGCCGTGGCGCGACGGTACTGTACAGGAATGTCGGGTTCGTTCGGGAAGGCGTCGCGGCCGTTGGCGTAGCGCGCGGTCTCCGTCATCCAGAGCTGGTCGGCCGACAAGGCAATGTCAGCCCCGATGGTCAGCTCGGGGCCCGAGCCGCCTTGCGACCGGACCGTACAAGCCTTGTCCTCGATCCACCCGACAAACTGGTCGGCGTTCCGCCGCCACAGGGTTTCGCAGCCCGGATTGAAACGCATGCCTTCTCGAGTCAGGCCTGCGTGATCGGCGTCGGCGAGCAGTCGTTCGCCCAACGTGGTCAGCACGTCCATCCGGATCGCCATCTTCGCCGGATCGACGGCGAACACGTAGAACCGCTGACGCCCCACGTCGGAGGGGTCGTTGTTCCTGTATTCGTCCAACCTGAGAACGAGCTGACCGAGGCCAGGAGCCTCGATCCGGCGCACCGTGACATGGCGGCGCAAGGGCGGGGCTCCGTCCGGAAAGCCGAGCTCCTCTGCGAAGCTCACCTGTTCGGCATTGTCCCAGTCGCCCTCGAACATCTCCACCAGCCTGGGCAGGTCGCGCTCGAGCACACCGATGGCCAGAGGGGCAGGCGACGGATCGCCGGCCGCTACCGCCGAAGCCCAGAGAGCCAAAGCGACAGCGGCCAGCGAGGAGGCTCGCATCAGAAGCGGGCGCTAAGCGTGATTCCGTAGCTCGCGCCCGGTGCAGCCGTCACCGCAAACGCGCGCGGCCGGTCCCCGGACGGCGTGAGCGCAGCCGGGAAGTCGACGTAACGGAGCACGCCCTGCGGTGTGTCATCGTCGGTGATGTTGCGGCCCCAGAAGGCCAGTCTCAGGTTGTCGTTCTGGACACCCAACTGCACATCCAGTCGCGTCGAGGACGGGATGGTGATGTTGTTGTGCACCTGCTCGAAGAACTCACCGCGATAGCTGACATCGGCCGACGCGAAAGGCGTCCAGCCGCTCTCCAGGGCGTCACCGTCCCAGCGAATGCCGGCGCTCGCCAAATGCTCGGACACCAGCGGCGGGCGCTTTCCAACGATCGATCCTGCGCTGCGGCAACCCGGACGATCAAGGTTGATCGCCGTGCCGGTCTTGCAAGCTGCGCCGTTCAGCAGCACCGCCTGGTCACCATCCACTCCTTCAGTGATTTCCGCGTCGAGGTAGGAGTAGGTGAAGCGTGCTGACAGGTTGTCGGTCAGCGAGTAGGCACCTTCCAGCTCGAGGCCCCTAAGCTCGGATTCACCGATGTTGGCGCGGTAGCTCTGAACGACGGTCGGCGCCTGGAAGGTGTTGGTCAGGACCTGGTCTTCGTAGGTGTTCCAGAACAGCGAGGCGTTCAGATAGTCGAAGCCGAACAGCCGCGTCTTGGCCCCGATCTCAAAGTTGGTGAGGGTTTCTTCCTCGAACGTCGTGACGGGCGCGGCCGGGTCGTTGAAGCCACCTGGCGAGTTGCCCTGAGCGTACTGAGCATACAGCGTCAGGTCCGACGACGGCTCCCAGGTGAGGGTGGCACGAGGCAGGGTATTGTCGAACTGGGTCGTCCGGGTCAGGGTCGTGCCGACTACAGCATTGGGGTTGGAACTGCGCAGGGTCGCCAGGTAGGCGGGCGCGAAGTAGGTTGAGGCCGTGTAGGGCTGGTTGGTCGAGGTAACCTCGTCCTCCTGATACCGGAGCTCCAGCGCCAGCGTCAGGGTGTCCGAAAAGGCCAGATCAATCCCACCGAAGATGGCGCGGGTCTGGACCTCGTTGACTGCACCGAGAGTATCGAGGCCGACCTCAGTGGCCTCGAGGAATTCCGGTGAGGGCGTCAATTTGTCGTTGGCCGAGTAGACGCCGATGTTCCATGTCAGGAAGCCACCGCCCGGGCTCGACAGCCGCAACTCGTGGGTTTGCGTCTCCCGATTGGAGCTTGAGGTGTCGTTGAACGGCGACCGGCCGCATAGCCGGTTGGCGATGGGAACAAACGGGCAGCCCGCTCCGATCAGGAAAAAGTCCCGCTCGTCATAGGACTGATCGTATCCAGAGGCCTCGTAGACATCGTTCATGCCCCCGAGGTACGACAACACATAGCCTGAGCCTGCGATGTTCCAGTTGACGTCGGCAATGAAACGCTCAGCCTCGCGCTTGAGACCGGGCATCAAGAAACGGTCGGTGTTCAAGGCGAACCGTGTCGGCGTCGGTATCTTTCCGCAGTAGTAGCTGCGCGTCGACTGGAAGCAGTTGTTGAATGTTGAGTTCTGAAGGGCAACGGCGAAATGGCTGTCCCGATCCTCGGAGCGGAGATAGCGGATCGAGGCGTCGAAATTGGGGTGCGGGTTGAAGAACAGGCCGCCATAGAGGCCTTTCGAGCTCTGGCTGCCGAGGTCCTCGTGCAGTCCGATCTGATTTTGGTACTGCCCGTCCACGTCGTTATGGGTCATGCCCAGCATCACGCCGACGCCGTCCATGAGCGGCCCCGATATCACGCCCGAGACTGAAACGCGATTGTCGGTTCCCGCCGTGTAGCTGACCCGGCCGCTCCAGTCGTCGCCAGGGCGCCGGGTAACGACGTTGATCGCGCCCGACAAGGTCCCGCGACCGAACACGGCCGACTGAGGCCCGCGAATCACTTCGACACGCTGGGCTACGTCGAGATCCAGGGTCGTGAAGTCACCGAACCACGGGATGCCGTCCAGGAAAACGCCGACTTTGCCGTCGGAGATCAGGATGTTGGAGGCTCCACGGATGACGGGACGATCACCATCTCGGCCGAAGGCCTGCTGCAGCTGAACGCCCGGTGTGTAGCGGGCGATGTCGGAGAGATCTTCAAGCTGTCGGCTCTCGATCGTTGCCTCGGTGAAGGCGGAAACCGCGATTGGCACGTCCTGCAGTGACTCCTCGCGCCGCCGCGCGGTGACCACAATGTCCTCGACCGTCGTGGCTTCCGGGTCTGTGTTCGATGCCTGCTGCGCGGAGGCGGGCGAGGTAGCCGAGGCCAAGGCTGCGAACGCGACGCCCGCAAGGAAAATGCTGCGCGTCAGGATAACACGATGATTATGCGACATTGGGTCCAGCCCCTCCTATTGCCCAAATGATATAATTTTAAGCCATTTGACTATGGACGAGAGCGAGCAGGCGTCAACGCTGCAATGTAGCGGCACGGTTCAGAGCCTCCGGCTGTCAAGAAACCGTAACCATGACGACACGGTGAAGGCCGGTAAGCTCGAGGTGCCTATATCAGGCCCGCATCGGCCAGCTTGTCGATCACAGCTCGCTGACGCTGGGCATAGAAAGCTGGGGTCGGAACGGTCAGCCCGCCCCACGCGTCCAGCAGGGTGTTGCTCGGCTGGATGTCCACGCCGGCGTAGGCCTGGCTCCAAAGGTGCATGGGCTGGCGCGACAGGAGGTTGGGCATGCCGGGGCGGCGGCGGTAGCGACGCAGATCACCCACGTCGATTTCAGCGTAGCCCGCCATGCTCTCGCCATAGCCCGCTTCTGCAAGCACCTGCCCCCGGAAATCGATGATCTTTGATGATGCGTCGGTGGAGGCGCCGGGGATGGCGATGCCCTCTATGCCCGCCGAGTTGGCGCTGACGACGTAGGTCAGGTTCTCGATGGCGCGGGCCTGTTTGGCGACGTTTTTCGGGGTTGCCAGCGCGGCGGCGAGCTCGCTTGAGGAGTGGAGGAACACCTCGGCACCGCGCACGGCCTGGGCGCGAGCGATCTCGGGATACAGGATCTCTTCCGACGCGATAGCCGCCAGTCGACCGATCTCAGTGTCGGCAACGGGGAAGACGCCATCCAGACCGTACCGGGTCAGGTATTGATCCCAGACGTCATAGGGGCTGGGACCGAACAGGGTGACAAGGCGGCGATACCTAAGCACCACCTCTCCGGGGGGGGCCACAACGAAGCTGCACTGGAAGTAGAGGCCCGGAAAATGCTCGTCGGTCTCATAGGCGTTGCCGGCCAGGAAAACGTCATTGGCGCGGGCAACCTCCCCCAGCGCCCGATATTCGGGCCCTCCGGGTGCCAGGCAGGCCTTCTCGGACCAGACGGCGGTGGGCTCCCCCATCGGAAAGCCCGTCAGGAAATACTCAGGCAGGACGACCAGTCGTACGTCCGGACCGATGAAGCGTTTCGACGCCGCGATCTGGGCTCCGATCCGCCGGATCGCCTCCGCCATTCGCAGCCGACTGGCGCGGGCGTCGGCATCGCCGTTGACGGCGAAGCAGGTCGTCTGCAAGGCCAGAGCGATGTAGGGCGAGGGGTCGGACATTGCGCGCTCCGTGCGGATCGTCCTATGTCTAGCGCGGACGGAGTTGGTATAGGAATAGGTCATTTGGCCGACGGCGCATCAGACATCGAGGCTGACGACGCGGGACTTCTAGACGCGACCCTGCCCACGCCCTTGTATCATCAAGCCTATCTGATCCTGCGCGAACGCATCCAGTCGGGCGTCTACGCCGATGGCGAGACCCTGCCTAGTGAGCAGGAGCTGGCGCGGGCCTTCGACGTGTCGCGTATCACTGTCAAGCGGGCGTTGAACGAACTGGCCGCCAACAATCTGGTCTCGCGCCATCGAGGCCGGGGGACGATCGTGTCTACCGGAGAGGTGATCCCGCTGGTGTCTGGCTCCTTCGAGACCCTGATCTCGTCCCTGAAGTCGATGGGGCTCACGACCGAGGTGGAGCTGCTGGAGGTGGTAGACGAGCCAGCCGATGCACTTGTCGTCGCGCGACTGAAGCTTGAACCCTGGGCGACAGTTCAGAGGGCCGTCCGCCTGCGGAAGCTGCAAGGCGAACCGTTCTCCTACCTGACGACCTTCGTTCCCGCCGAAATCGCGGCACGCTATTCGATTGATGAACTGCGCTCGACGCCGCTGCTGACGCTGCTGGAACGCGCTGGAGCCGGGGCCGTGGAGGCTGAACAGTGGATTACAGCGGGCGCGGCCTCGCCCACCGTTTCGGCCTGTCTGGACGTGCCGTCGGGATCGCCCGTCCTGAAGATAGAGCGGATTATGATCGGCGCAGACGGCCGCCCCGTTCAGATGATTGTCGGCCACTACCGCCCAGACCGGTTCCAGTACCACATGATGTCCCGGCGCCAGTCGGGGGTCGAAGGCTGGACCTGACCGCCCTTTGGGCTTGCCAACACCGTCGCGACCAAATGATATAGAGTTATACCATTTGAGGGCGACACCTTGGCCGACGCGCTTCTCCTGCTGCTGCATGTTCTGATCCTGGTCTACTGGCTGGGTGGCGATCTCGGTGCGTTCGTTGCGTCGTTTCTGATCGCCAATCCCGGCAAGGACCGGGCGGCGAGGCTAGGAGCGGCCGGGTTGCTGGGCGACATCGATATGGCCCCTCGCACAGCGCTCATCCTGGCGTTTCCGACGGGATTCACCCTGGCGGCCGCGCGGGGGTGGGTCGCGGTCGATCTGGTGTGGATCGCGGTCTCATGGGCGGCGAGCCTGATCTGGCTGTTCGTCGCCTGGCGAATTCATCTGGGCCACGCCGCACCCGCGTCGAGCCTGCGCCAGATTGACCTCGGCTTGCGTTGGGTTGTCGCGGCCGGTCTCGGCGCGGGCGGCGTGGCGGGGCTGGCAGGGGTAATTGGTTGGCCGCTGTTTGTGAACCTCAAGCTCCTCATCCTCGCCGGATGCGTCCTCACCGGCTTGCTTGTCCGCCGCCTCACCGCTGACCTCGGCCCGGCGCTGGGTGCGCTTGCAGCCGGACAGGCCGACGCCGACACGCGTATCGCCCGCTCGCTCGCCGTGACGCGCCCTGCCGTTCTCTTCATCTGGCTGCTGCTGCTTGCGGCGGCCCTGCTGGGTCTCTGGAAGCCCCAATGAGCTCCGCCGACGACCTGTCACGCACTTTGCCCGCCGACGCTCTCCGGGCCGCGCTGAGCCCCGAGGTCGTCTCAACCGATCCGGCCCTGCTGGAGCTCTACGGCCAGGACATCTGGAAGATCTGTCGCCGTCCGGTCGTGGTTCTCCGCCCGGCAGACACCGCTGGCCTGTCGCGGGCCCTTGCTGAAACAGCACGGTTGAACCTGCCCGTGGTCCCGCGCGGCGGTGGCATGAGCTACACCGGCGGCTATGCCTCGGACGCTGGCCCGGTCGCGTTGATCGACTTGTCGCGGATGGATCGGGTTCTGCACGTCGATCCCGAGGCCATGACGGTCACGGTCGAGGCCGGCTGTACCTGGAAGACCCTGCACGAGACGCTGAAGCCGCATGGCCTGCGGACGCCCTTCTGGGGCCCTCTGTCCGGCGTGTCGTCGACGATCGGCGGCGGACTGTCCCAGCTGAACGCCGTCTTCGGTGCGGGCCACTGGGGCACGACGTCCGAAAGCGTGGTCGGCCTCACAGTCGCCCTCGCCGACGGGCGGCTCGTCGCGACCGGCGCTCGCCGCAAGGCCGACGGCCGGGTCTTCTACCGTCATTATGGCCCTGACCTGACCGGCCTGTTCTGCGGCGACTGCGGCGCGCTTGGAGTCAAGGCCGAGATCACACTCCGGCTCATGCGGACGCCGGCGCACGAGGCGCACGGCTCCTTCGCTTTCGACACAGCAGACCAGGCGCTGGCGGCGACGGCCGAGATCAGCCGCGCTGGCGTTGCGGCTGACATGTTCGGATTCGATCCGTCTCTGTCTGCGATGCGACTGAAGCGCGCGTCGCTCCTTCAGGGGGTCAAGGCGCTGGGGGCCATCGCGACGTCTGGAGGCGACCTTTTCAAGGGCATGGCGGCCGCCGCCCGAATGGCGGTTGCTGGACGGGGCTTCCTCGGGGCCGATGATTGGTCGATCCATCTGACGGCCGAGGCCCGATCCGCCACCGGGGCCGAGGCTGATCTGGTTGAGGCGCGCCGCATCTGCCTGGGTCTGGGTGGACGCGAGGTCGAAGCGTCGATCCCGCGCGTGGTCAGGGTCAGCCCCTTCACGCCGCTGAACAATGTGCTGGGCCCCGACGGCGAGCGCTGGGTGCCGGTTCATGGCATTGTCGCCTTGCAGGACGGCCAGGCCGCCTATCGCGCCATCATGGCCAGGTTCGAGGCGCTGAGGCCCCGATTCGAGGTGGGCAGGGTTCAGACCGGCATGATGTTGACGGCGCTCTCGACCAACGCCCTCCTGATCGAACCCGTTTTTGTTTGGCCGGAAGAGCGTCGCGCCCTGCATGAGGCGACGGTTGAACCCCACGTCCTTTCGAAACTGCCTCGCTATGGCGAGAACCCTGAGGTCACCGCGCTGGTTGCCGAGGCCCGCACCGCCGCCATCGACGCCTTCAACGAAGTTGGTGCCGCTCACTTCCAGATCGGACGGACCTATCCCTGGCGCGACAGTCTGGATGAGGGCAGTCGCCGGCTGATAGATGCGATCAAGGCCGATCTTGACCCGACTCATCGCATGAATCCCGGCGTGTTGGGCCTGTGAGGGTTTTCACTGCTCGCAACCCGAGAACTGGCGTCCACGACTGGCGCGGACAGGCGCTCGACCCGCCCGAGGTCGGCGATGTCGCCGCCCGCCTGCGCGATGGACAGGCCGCCTGGGAGGCCAGAGGAGCCGTCTCCCGGTTGGAGGTGCTGCGCGCGTTCGGACAGGCGCTCCGCCGCCACGCTGAACCCATCGGTGCTGCGCTGGAAACCGATACGGGTCGCCGCCGTATCGCCCGACTGGAGATAGACAGCGTCGTCGGCTCGATCGAAGGCTGGGCCCGCGTCATCGCTGCCGACGACCCGCCGGCTTGGGTGCGGGGTCGAGGGCTGCCGTCCGTGCGTCACATCGCCGCCTGGAAAGCCTATCCCTTGGTCGGCGTGATCAGTCCGTGGAACTTCCCCCTACTGCTCGGCATGATTGACGCTGTCCCGGCGCTGCTGGCAGGTTGCGCTGTCGTGGTGAAGCCGTCCGAGGTGACACCCCGTTTCATTTCCCCTGTAATCGCTGCTCTCGCCGAGGTACCTGATCTCGCAGCCGTATTCGCCGTCGTCACCGGTGATGGGATCACAGGGCAAGCGGTGGTCTACGCCGCCGACTGCGTCTGTTTCACCGGCTCGGTCGCGACAGGGCGCAAGGTCGCTGTCCAGGCCGCCGGGCAACTAATCCCCGCCTTTCTTGAGCTTGGCGGCAAGGACCCGCTGATCGTTCTGGAGGGAGCAGATCTCGAGGCCGCGACCGACGCGGCACTGCGCGGCTCGGTCCTGTCTACGGGGCAGGCTTGCCAGTCGATCGAGCGCATCTATGTCGCCGGACCGATCCATGACGCATTCCTCGCTCGTCTGGTCCAGAAGGCTGAGGCCACCCGCCTGAACTGGCCCGACATCGCTTCCGGTGAGATAGGCCCGATCATCTTTGACCGTCAGGCAGACGTCCTGGCTGCCCAGATCGCCGATGCGCGCGACAAGGGGGCCCGCGTCCTGACCGGCGGCAAGATCGAGACCCACGGCGGCGGCCGCTGGCTGCGCCCCACTGTTCTCACCGGCGTCACTCCCGACATGCTGGTCATGCGGGACGAAACGTTTGGTCCCATTTTGCCTGTCGTCGCCTTCGACACCGTGGACGAGGCCGTTTCGATGGCAAACGACGGGGAGTATGGGCTCTCCGGCGCGGTCTTCGCCGCCTCTCTGGACGAAGCCGAGACCATCGGCCGCCGGCTGCTGGCTGGGGCCATCAGTCTGAATGACGCGGCCCTGACCTCCATCTTCTTCGAAGCAGCGAAGCAGGGTTTCAAGAGCTCAGGTCTCGGCCCTTCCCGGATGGGTGAGGAGGGATATCGACGGTTCCTGCGTCGTCAGGCGCTTATCGCCAACACCGCCCCGCCCGTCCCGCTGGCGGCCTTTTCCGAAGAGGGTTAGACGTGAAGCACCGCTCCATCACAGGCACCATCCTCTACACCTCCAAGAAGCCGGATCGCCTCGATCAGCCGCGAGGCATCGAGCATTTCCGCTTCACCCATCACACCGACGGCAAGCGAACGCTCCGCGCCCATTGCGAGATCGAGGAACCGCATCCCAGCGTGCTTCGCGACATCGTTTACTCGCTGGACGAGCACGGTCGTCCCATGGATTGTCATGTTCGCCTCACGGTCGACGACCGCTTCATGGGTTCAGGTTGGTTCCGTTTCACCCAAGACTTTGTCGAATGCGAGAGCTACGGCCCCACTATCGGCCGGCTGTCCCAGCGTATGCCGTTGAACGGTCCCATCGATGGGATGGGCACCCATCCTGTCGTGGCGGATGGCTACCTGCTGAGCCTGTTTGGCTGGGTCGAGGGCGAGAAGAAGAAACTACGGGTCATGCTGCCAAGCCCCGACCACCGTGGCGCGACCCCGCCCATCATCGCTGAGGTCAATATCGACGCCGTCTTCCTCGGCCGTGAGACGGTGACGGTCAAGGCCGGGACCTTTGCCGCGAAGCACTTCCAGTTTATCGATGATGGCAACTCGGGGATGGTGGGTCAGCATCCGCCCTATGACGTCTGGATCACCGACGATGCCGACGCGATCATGCTTCAAGGCGGCGTCGGCGGCTACATGCAGACCTGGTACGAGTTGATCGCGCTGGATCGTTGAGATCGACCGCCGGGCACTGCTTGCGGCTGGCCTGGCTGCGACGTTCGCGGGTCGGGCAAGGTCTCAGGCTCGGCATGATGTGATTGTGGTCGGTGCCGGTCTCGCGGGGCTGTCGGTCGCCCTTACGCTACAGGATGCGGGCGCACGGGTTATGGGTGCGTGACCTTGCCCCCAACCTTGGACCCAGTCGGGCCGGGATTTCTCGCCGGTCAGGCGCCGGGCGGGCCATATGGCCCGGCGCCGTTCATCAGATCAATCGGGCACTTGTCGCCGATCGCGCTGTGGGGACGATATTCGGTAAGCGTCGTCTGCGAACCACGCCGCCGTGAGCTCAGGATTTGGCTTTGCGCGCGAAGGTCGCCTTGGCGGGGTTTCGTCGGCGGGCGATGCGGCTGAGAGCGATCTTGAGGACGAGCTCGTCGATGGTGTCGGGGTCGTAGCCGTCGAACCAGTCGGCTATCTCGGCATGGTCGGGGTGCTTGGGATCGGCCAGGACTTCGAGAGCGCCGTAGAAGCCTGGGATGCCGCCGCAGTCCTCTGGCGGGGTCGCGCGCTCACCGGCGATGTAACGCGGATACTCACCGTCCGGGTCGCCTGGGCGGACGTCGGTGAGGGTAAGCCGGTGCTCCCAGCTGTCTCCGAAGTCGTAGGTGTATTCGAGGACGGTCTTTCTGGGTTTGAGGATTTCGCGCAGGCGCACCTTGTCGGCCCGGAGGGTGGGCGAGCCGCCCCAGTCGTCGCCGGGGATAGGCTGGCCGTAGCGCTGCTTGCCCTGACGCAACTCCCATAGGTGTTGGTCGTACCAGCCCATGGCTGCCTGGACGACGTCATGCAGCATCTTGAGGGTCATCGAGGTCGGAACCTCGACTTGGCGCCAGATCGCCGGATCGGTGTCGAGCAGTTCGATACGGAGGGTGGCGATCTCGTTCAGACTGTCGGCGGCCAAGGTCATGGGGCCAGTATGGCAGGCCCGCGCTCGGGATTCCAGGGCAAGAGCTCGTCGATGCGGCTCTGGGGATGGCCCTGGACGATGCGGGTGATGGTGTCGGCCAGATAGGCTTGCGGATCCAGACCATTGAGCTTGGCGGTCTCGATCAGGGACGCCAACACCGCCCAGTGCTCGGCGCCGCCGTCCGAGCCGGCGAAGAGGCTATTCTTGCGGCTGAGGGCCAGGGGGCGGATCGCGCGCTCGACGGTGT